>JBEBBT010000090.1:0-4942 GCA_041158245.1 Actinomycetota bacterium
CTGACGATGTATGGCTAGTCGTTGGTCTTGGTAATCCTGGTCCTGAGTATGCAAAAACTCGACATAACATTGGAGCAATCGCACTAGAGGTTTGGGCAAACCGATTAGGTTTGAAATTTACCCGACACAAAAAAGCTCAGGCGTTTGTCGCTGAAGGTCGCTTTGAAAGTGACAGAGTAATTTTGGTTTTTCCGCAGACATACATGAATCAATCTGGCGCGGCAGTCAAAGCGTTAATGAACTTTTACAAGATTGAAGCCGACAAATTAATCGTGTTGCACGATGAACTTGATATTGATTTTTCAAGCATCCGAATGAAGCTTGGCGGAGGAGACAACGGCCACAACGGTTTGCGAAGCATCAGGTCGGCAATTGGAAGTGGGGACTGGCTGCGCATTCGTTTAGGAATTGGCAGACCACCGGGTCAAATGGATCCAGCCGCATATGTTCTTAAACCATTTGCAAGTGCTGAAAACAAAGAACTTGCAGTTTTTAATGAAGAAGTTTGTGATGCAGTAGAAACACTTATTTCAAAAGGTCTAGCAGAAGCGCAGAATAGGTATAACAAATGAACGATCATGAATTGGCACTTGAGATTGCAACACGCGCAGGCGAAATTGTGATGGATATAAGAAAAGCCGCGAATATCGATACTTCTGACAATGAAGCTGCAAAAGCACTTGCGGTTAAGGCCGATTTAACTTCAAATGATTACTTACTAGAACAACTTGCTATTCACCGGCCAGAAGATGCGGTGCTTTCTGAAGAATCTGCGGATTCAGACAATCGTTTATCGGCAGATCGGGTTTGGATTATCGATCCAGTGGATGGTACTTATGAATACGCACGTTCACTTCCAGAATGCGCAATTCATGTGGCGCTTTGGAGCAGCTCACAAAACAAATTGATTGCCGGAGCTGTAGTTCTACCCGAACATAAATTTGCTTGGACAACCAAAGAAGTAAAACCAGTAACGGTTCGTGAAGGTGGCGCAAGGCCATTTGTAATCATTGCATCGCCGCGTGAAAGTAAAGAGTTGCTCGCGATGCTTACGCAAGGATTGTTACCCAAAGTTGAAGCTCTTGGTTACACCGGAGTTGAGATTGATAACTGCGGTTCTGTTGGTGGCAAGGTTGATCGGGTTCTCACCGGACGGGCTGATCTTTACGTAAGTAGTGCTGGATTTAACGAATGGGATTCAGCCGCCCCTACAGCAATCGGTCTTCATCAAGGGCTCGTGATTACAGACATGGAAGGTCGCGATTTGGTGTTTAACCAAATGCCGCCTAAGACTGCGTCCTTTGTGGCAACTTGGCCGCATCATCAAGCAATGGTTTTGTCAGTTTTAAAGAATCGGTAGGAAAAATGGAAAAGAGTTTGTCGGGACTCCTGACAAGTTTAAATTCCATACCCTCTTGGCAGGATGCAACAAAACAAATCCTGAAACTTTCGCAAGGTGAAGTTTCTGGTCCGCGAGCAATCCGTTCATCTTTAGTTGCTGACTTAGCAAAAACCCGGACCGTACTAGCAATAACTGCGACTAGTCGTGAAGCTGAGGAATTAACTTCAGAGCTTTCATCTTTTCTCGACGAAGAATCTGTTGCGGAATTTGTTCCTTGGGAAACTTTGCCGCACGAAAGACTTTCGCCCTCTACCGATGTGATCGGAAGACGGCTCTCTGTGCTTCGCCGATTGGTTCATGCCAAGCCGGATAAACAACCTGAAATTAAAGTTTTAGTTGCCTCAATTCGCGCAGTAATCCAACCTTTGATTAAAGGGGTGGCAGATATTGAACCGGTCGTGGTTAAGCGTGGCGATGAAACTGAGATTTCTAAACTTGCCGAAAAACTTTTTAATGCGGGATATCAAAAAGTAGATCTGGTCGAACGACGCGGTGAGTATGCGGTTCGCGGCGGGTTAGTTGATGTATTTCCACCTGCTGAAGAGCATCCCATCCGAATTGAATTTTTTGGTGACGAAGTTGAAGAAGTTAGATATTTCGCAGTAATTGATCAGCGTTCATTGGGTGCGGCCGAGAATGGATTATTTGCACCACCTTGTAGAGAGTTGCTCATTACCGACAGTGTTAAAACACGCGCCACAAAGTTGACACAACTTCATCCAGAACTTGCGGAAGTTTTTGAAAAAGTTTCACAAGGTATTTATGTTGAAGGGATTGAGTCCCTCAGCCCGGTTTTGGCAGAAGGCCTAGAAACTTTAATCGATTTACTACCAAACGATTCATTGATTATTGGTTGTGATCCTGAACGAATTCGAACCCGCACTCATGATTTGGTGGCTACTAGCCAAGAATTTCTTGAAGCCTCTTGGCTAAATGCAGCGGCTGGAAATAAAACTCCAATCGATCTTGGTGAAACAAGTTATCGAGATGTCACCCAGCTTCGCGAAGTTGCCGCTGGCCGGAAAATCAATTGGTGGGGTCTATCGCCTTTCAGCGCAGATGAAGAAATTTCAGATGTCATAAATCTCGACATTGCGATTGCGCCAAACTACCGTGGCAATTACGAATTACTAGTTTCGGATATTCAAAGCTATTTAGCAAACAAAGTTCCAGTTCTAATTTCGACTCAAGGTCATGGCTCTGCCAAGCGAATGGTCGAAGCCCTTGGTTCAAATGATGTGATTGCCCGAATTGTTGAAGACACTAAAAAACTAAGTACCTCAATCGTTCAAGTGGTGCAAGCGAATCAGATTCACGGTTTTATTGCGCCAGATTCTGTATTGTTAACTGAAGAAGATATTTCAGGCCAACATGGATCGATGCGTGATGTGGTCAAAATGCCGTCTCGCCGAAAACGGTCAATCGATCCATTAACTTTAAAAGTTGGCGATTTCATTGTTCACGAGCAACATGGTGTGGGTCGTTACCGTGCAATGGAACAACGCACAATTGGAAATGCCACCCGCGAATATCTGGTGCTGGAATATTCACCTTCTAAAAAGGGTGGCCCTGTAGATGTTCTATACGTACCTACCGAGCAACTGGATCTCATTACCAAATATGTTGGCGGCGAGACTCCAACCTTGCATCGCTTGGGCGGTTCCGATTGGGCACTAGCAAAAACCCGAGCCCGCAAAGCTGTTCGGCAAATTGCACATGAATTAATCAAACTTTATGCAGCACGGAATGCGGCTGTGGGTTATGCCTTCTCGCCAGACACTGTTTGGCAAAAAGAACTAGAAGATGCGTTTGCCTACAACGAGACTCCAGATCAATTAACTGTGATTGAAGAAGTGAAGCGGGACATGGAAAGAA
Organism: Actinomycetota bacterium; assembly: GCA_041158245.1. GTDB lineage: Bacteria > Actinomycetota > Actinomycetes > S36-B12 > UBA5976 > JAFMIT01. The sequence continues at coordinate 3,278 of JBEBBT010000090.1, forward strand.
CTGTCCCAATGGATCGAGTTGTTTGTGGCGATGTTGGTTATGGCAAAACAGAAATCGCAGTTCGAGCTGCATTTAAAGCAGTGCAAGATGGCAAGCAAGTTGCAATCTTGGTGCCAACAACTTTGCTTGTTCAACAGCACTTCAACACATTCAAAGATAGATATGCTCAGTTTCCAATCAAATTAGCCGCACTTTCTAGATTCCAAACTGATGCGGAAGCCAAAAAAGTATTAGCCGATATGACTTCGGGTGCGGTTGATATTGTGATTGGAACTCACCGACTATTTAGCAAAGATGTTAAATTTAAAGATCTTGGCTTGGTAATTGTTGATGAAGAGCAGCGGTTTGGTGTCGAGCACAAAGAACATCTGAAAGCGATTCGAACTAACGTTGATGTCCTAACAATGTCTGCTACTCCAATTCCTCGAACTCTAGAGATGAGTTTGACTGGGATTCGAGAGATGTCCACAATCACGACTCCGCCAGAACAGCGCCACCCAATCCTTACTTTTGTAGGCCAATACGACAATAAACAAGTGGCCGCAGCCATTCGCCGTGAACTTTTGCGCGACGGCCAAGTTTTTTATGTGCACAATCGAGTAAACAGTATTCAACAAACGGCAACCAAACTTCAAGAGCTCGTTCCAGAAGCCCGAATTGCTATTGCACATGGCCAAATGAATGAACATCAGCTCGAACAAATCATTATCGATTTTTGGGAAAAGAAATTTGACGTTTTAGTCTCAACGACAATTGTTGAAAGTGGACTTGATATTCCAAACGCAAACACTTTGATTATTGAAAGAGCCGATGCATTTGGGTTGTCTCAGCTTCACCAATTGCGAGGTCGCGTTGGTCGTGGTCGTGAACGTGCATATGCCTACTTTTTGTATCCACCCGATAAACCGTTAACCGAAACAGCGCATGAACGCTTAACCACGATTGCGCAACACACTGATTTGGGTAGCGGTATTCAAGTTGCTATGAAAGATCTTGAAATTCGTGGTGCGGGAAATCTGCTTGGTGGTGAGCAAAGCGGTCACATCGCGGATGTTGGTTTTGATTTGTATGTGCGTCTAGTTGGTGAAGCGCTTGCCGAATACAAAGGTGAAACTGGCCAATCAGATGACGAGATGCGACTTGAACTACCGGTCAATGCCTACTTGCCACATGATTATGTGCCAGCTGAGCGCTTACGCCTAGAAATGTACAAACGCATTGCCGCCTGCCAGTCCGAATCTGACATCGCAGAAGTTGAGGCTGAAATGGCCGATCGCTACGGCCCATTGCCCGAACCAGTGCAGATGCTTTTGAAGGTGGCAAGCCTTCGGCAGGTAGCGAAAGCCGCTGGCCTTCGTGAAGTTATCGCAGGTCCTTCTAGTGTGAGATTTGCAAACATAGTCCTGCCTGAGAGCAAACAACTTAGGATTTCTAGACTTTACCCACGTACACTCATCAAGTCGGCCTCGGAATCTATTTCGGTGCCAAGACCTGGCAATCAAACTGATGCTGAGTTACTTGAGTGGGTAAACGGAGTGATTACCGCATTTACCGCAAGTATTGTGTAGGAGATATTGTGAAGAAGTTTCTATTTGCGCTGGTCGTTTTGTTGAGCCTATCTGCATGCGCTCAAGTTCAAAATGCTGGCGCTGCCGCAATCGTTGA
>JBEBBT010000091.1:0-4829 GCA_041158245.1 Actinomycetota bacterium
TGACCATGATTGAAATCATTGCTATAAATATTGCAAACAATAGGGTTAAGAGCTGGTATTCCCATTGCATTTTAAGCCTGTTAACGGAGCCATCTTTTTGCGTTGCACGGTGACCAGTGAAGTTGCCAGCCCATAAGAGAAAAGTTGTACCGAATAGGACTAATAGAGAAAACCAAAATATCGAAGCCACTAGTCGCCAACTTTGAGTGGTTTTGCGCCAGTCATTCTGATTAGCTCGGAATATGTGGTTGGAAAAACTGAATGGGGATGACCCGCTGCTGCCCAAACTTCATCCCAGGTTCCAAGCAGTTCATCAATCAAAATTGTAAGTTCAATTGGGTATCCAAGTTCGTTAACTTTGGTTTGTGGATCTGCTTTCCAGCCAAGTGGGCTAACTCCACCAATTGCGAAGCCCGACCACCTGCGTACAAAGTCAGCATCTGCACGTCCAAGTTTTTCTACACCTAAAGTTTGAGCAACCAGTGCAGTATCAACCCGATGTGCACCTGAAGTGATAACGAGCAGCGGATGTGGTTCAGCTTCGGCTTGTGCGAGTGCGAAAACTATTGAAGATGCCACTTGACCGACATTGATGTTTTGCGCGGCGGCGGCTTCGGCTGCGGTACGAGCACTGTCAGCCAAAATTGTGATGTTGTCATGGTGGCCAGCTTCCCGCAAAGCGGATTGAACTCGTAATACCGATGGGTGATTTGCAGGCATGCTCAAAGCGTAGTTTGCATTCTCAATTAGATAGTGTCCGCCTGCTAATTTTGAAAAATCCTTGGAGGGTTAATGGGCAAGTACACACCTGAGGCATACGGCAAAGTCGTGCACCCAGATTGGTCTCGCAATGCAATCATCTACCAAATCAATACCCGCCAATTTACAGCTGAGGGAACATTCGCTGCAGCCCAAAAAGAACTTCCAAGGCTGAAAGAACTTGGCGTAGACATTTTGTGGTTGATGCCAATCAATCCGATTGGCGAACAGAATCGTAAAGGGACTTTGGGAAGTCCATACTCAGTAAAGGATTACTTTGCGGTTAATCCGGAATTTGGAACCGAAGAAGATTTTCGTAACTTCGTTAATGCTGCTCATGCAGAAGGTATGAAAGTAATTGTTGACTGGGTCGCAAACCACACTGCGTGGGATAACCAAATGGCAGTCGACCACCCAGACTGGTACACCAAAAACTTTGAAGGCAACTTCATGCCAACAGCTTGGTGGGATTGGGATGACATCATCGATCTCGATTATTCAAGTGAAGAATTGCGCGAATATATGACTAAGGCGTTGAAGTATTGGGTTCAGGAATTCGACATCGATGGATACCGATGCGATGTGGCAGGTTTCGTCCCGACTGATTTTTGGAACAATGCCCGCAAAGAATTAGATGCAATTAAGCCAGTATTCATGTTGGCTGAATGGGAAACCAAAGATTTGCACGAACATGCATTTGATATGAGTTACGCATGGAGTTGGAATGACACCTTGCACAAAATTTGCACGAAGGGCGATGGGCTGCTTGGGCTTCTAATTTATTACTCATGGAATCAAAAGCATTGGCCAGAAAATTCAATTCGCATGACCCACACCTCAAACCATGACAAGAATTCTTGGGAAGGCACTGAGTTTGAGCTATTCGGTAAGGGGGTGAGAGCGGCAATCGCTTTCAGTTTTGTCAGCGAAGGTATGCCACTTATCTACAACGGCCAAGAAGCTGGAAACGAAAAGCGACTTGAATTTTTTGAAAAAGATCCGATTCAGTGGAAACAACATGAACATGGCGAGTTATTTAAGCGCTTGATTCAAATCAAGAAGGAGTTCACTTGCCTCGATGTTGCTCCTTGGGGTGCGAGGATGCAAGAAGTTAAAGTTGTGGGTAGCGATCGAGTTTTTGCCTTTGTTCGTGAAAATGAAAAAGAAAAGATTTTCGTGGCACTCAACTTTTCAGACAATCCGCAAAAGATTTCATTTCAGCGTGGACCTCAGACTGGTCAGTACAAAGAATTGCTACAGAGCTGGGACTACACCTGCACAGATGATTCGCAACTAGATCTTGAACCTTGGGGATTTAGAATCTTTGGATTAAAGAAGTAAGCTAAAAAATAAAAGCCCCGCAAATGCGGGGCTTTTATTTTGGTTTATTTGACTATGTCGGATGTATCTTCCTCACGAATCTTCCACGGAGCGCCATATTCAATGACTTTGTCCATGAAAGGTTTTGGATCAAACCATTCTGGGCCATTCACACCTTCAGGCTTCCAAACTCCTTCATGTAGAAGTTCGCATGCGATAACTGGATTCAATGCAGTTTGCCAAACTACAGCTTGGTCGCCATATTCCTTCATCGACCATTCATTATCTACAACGTGATAGATGTAAACAGCTTTTGGTTCACCATTTTTATCTAGACCTTTAACTAGTGTTCCCGCGCAGGTTTTACCCTTCATGCGTTCACCCAAAGTCGCCGGGTCTGGCAAACCTGCGGCCAGCAAGTCGCGTGGCGAAATACTTACACCTTGCACTTCAACTTGTTCGCGGCGATCCATACCAATTAGATGAATGGTTTTAAGAATGTTGATGAACTCAGCACCAAGACCGTATTTAAAGTTAACTTTGCGTGCGTCAACTTTTTGCGGAATCAACACGACTTCTTCGTGCTCAACGTTTACACACTCAACTGGACCGATACCTTCTGGGAAATCAAAGATTTCTGGTTCACTAAATGGTTCAGTGGTAAACCAACCGCGCCCATCTTCCCAAACAAGTGGGGGATTGAGGCATTCTTCAATTGTGGTCCAAATCGAAAATGATGGTGCAAAGTCATAACCTTCAACAGTTAAGTTAGAACCATCCAATACGGTGATTTGATCAATTCGGCTAAAAAGTTCGTCAGATGCATAACGTGCAAAGACATCACTCATGCCTGGTTCGATACCCATTCCAACCAACGCATAGATGCCTCGCTCAGACCAGTTCCAGTCTCGAGCGAATTGTTCATCACCGAGTTTCACACCGGTTTCGCTATGTGGAAGTAATGGATGTGGACGAGACAAACTCATTGCCATGTCCATGTAGTTGACTCGTTCGAGTTCGCAAGCCAAAAAGATTGGCATAACGAATCTTGGATCAACCGCGTTAATTACAACATCTGGTTGGACGTCGCGAATTAGTTCACGAATCGCTTCCAAGTCAGATGCGTTTACCTCAGCGGCACTAAAGCGTGGGTCATCCACTCTTTTAACAGCTGCTTGAGCTTTTTCTAATGTGTAGTCAGCAATCGTCATGCTGGTCAAGAAATCACGACGCGAAGCGATGTTCGCAATTGCCCGTCCGACTCCACCTGCTCCAATGACCAGGGTCCTCACGGATTTTCACCCCTAACGGTGTTATTTGTTTTGGGCGAGACTACCTCAAATCTTTTCATTTTTGCGCTCTAGGGGGTTGGACCTAGGGTTCTCACCGTAAATCGCTCAAATTGGGCGGTTACCTTTGTTTGGAGGTCCGTTGGCAGGTCAGTTTGAAGGACGCGTTCTCGTCCTCGGTGGAGGCTCAGTATCACAGTGCTCCGTCCCCCTTCTTCTAGAACACATTGTTAAGCGCCCGGATCAACTGACAGTCATGGACTATCAGGATATGCGACCTAAGTTCGCAGATGCATTAGCGCAAGGTGCCAAGTTTGTAACTGGCAAAGTTGAAAAAGACAATCTTTCTTCACTACTTTCACAATACGTTTCCTCAGGCGATGTATTAATTGACCTTGCATGGAACATCGATGCAAACACCATCATTGGATGGTGTCACGACAACGGAGTTCTGTACCTAAACACTTCGGTCGAAGAATGGGATCCTTACGAATCTCAATCAGACCGCGACCCGCGTGAACGCACTTTGATTGTTCGCCATCAAAAGATGGACGAAATGAAAAAGTCTTGGAAAGAAACCGGTCCAACTGCTGTAGTTGAACATGGTGCAAATCCTGGAATGGTTTCACACTTTGTTAAGCGGGCACTTACTGAGCTTGCTGCTGAATGTTTAGCAAAAAATGTTTTTGATGCCGACCGTGAAGCAGATATTCGTAACGCACTTGTAGATCGTGAATATAACCGCTTGGCACATTTGCTTGAAGTTAAAGTGATTCATATTTCAGAACGTGACACCCAAATTACTGATGTTCCAAAGCGCCCAGGTGAATTTGTTAACACTTGGTCGGTCGCAGGTTTCCACGAAGAGGGAATTGCACCGGCTGAACTCGGATGGGGAACTCACGAACAAAAGTTGCCACCAAAGGGATTGCGTCACGAAACCTCAGAAACCCAAATTTGCATTGCAAACCCAGGTGCTACAACTTGGGTTCGCTCATGGGTGCCAGATTATGAAATCAACGGCATGGTGGTTCGTCACGGTGAGGCTTACACAATCACAAAGCATCTAACCGTTAAAGATGAATCAGGTAAAGAGATTTATCGCCCAACCGTTCACTATGCATACTGTCCAAGCGATGCCGCAATTGCATCTATGCGCGAATTGCAGGCGAACAACTGGGAGTTCCCAACAAAAGAACGCATCATGAATGATGAAATCATTGATGGCGAAGATCGCCTCGGTGTACTTTTGATGGGTCATCCGCTAAACGCATGGTGGACCGGTTCACTTCTATCAATCCATGAAGCTCGCAAACTTGCACCGCATCAGAGCGCAACCACACTTCAGGTTGCATCATCCGTATTGGCTTGCACCAAGTGGATGATTGAGAACCCGAACAAGGGGCTATGCGTTCCAGATGACCTTCCATGGGATGAAGTTCTAGAAACCGCTTATCCGTA
>JBEBBT010000092.1:0-8506 GCA_041158245.1 Actinomycetota bacterium
AATTTGTGTAGACATCAGCGCTGAATATAAATAGTCTTCCCTTCAAGTATTTAGGGGATACATGTCAGACCAAACTCCACCACCGAATACTGGTGATGACAAATCAAAAGCAAAACAACCCGAGTTTTTTGATCCGACCCAAGTAACTGACTATCCATCGATGTCATCATCAAGCGGTGTGTTCAAAATTGGATGCGGATTTCTCGTCGCTTTCTCACCAATGATTCTGGCTTGGCTAGCGACAAGTCCGGGCTCAAATATGTGGAGTGAAGGTGATTCAAGTAGCGGTGGTGCAGTTATGTGGTTTATGAGCATCACTGTTCCGATTGGCTTAATTATTGGAATCATCGGGCTTGTGAACCTGGCTAATGGATCTTCAGGCTCAAAGAAGAAATAGTTCATACTTATTCCATGGTCAAACTAGTTGAGATGAGTCCAGCGTCTTTTGATATCTGGAGTGCAAATATCTGGAAGGTCTACCGCAAGGAATTGATTCGCGCCGGTGCTTCAGAAGCGGCAGCTGATGAAAACATTCGAGAGAACATTAAAGAACTAATGCCTGATGGAAAACTAGTTGCTGGCAATTATGTTTTTGATGTGATGAAAGATGAAGAACGTGTCGGCCATGTTTGGTTAAACGAAAAGAATTCTGAATGGTTCATCTACGACATCGAAGTTTTTGAACAATACCGTGGCAAAGGTCTTGGGCGCGAAACTATGCAAGCAATAGAAGCCCACATCCGCACAAAGGGTGGAAATGTGATTGGCCTATCGGTTTTTGGCTTCAATAAAGTTGCACAAAAACTATACGAAACAGAAGGTTACGAAGTAACTCGCATTTCGATGCAGAAGAAACTGACTTAGAGTTTTTCAGCTTTTGCCGGAATGCGTTTGACCATAAATCCGAAAACAAAAACGTGGAATGGCGCAACCGACCACCAATACATATGGCCAAACAATCCAGTTGGTCGATAAGTCGCCCGTTGGCGATAGATGGTTTTGCCTTGTTCATTTTGATCAACAATGAGTTCAAGCCAAGCAAGTCCTGGAAGTTTCATCTCGGCACGCAGTCGCAGGAGCTGCCCACGATCACATCTTTCAACTCGCCAAAAATCAACGGTTTCGCCTACATACAGATGTTCAGGATCTCGCCGGCCGCGCCGCAGTCCCACGCCACCAATTAAGCGATCAAGTAATCCACGGATTTCCCATAGAAATGGCATTGAGTAATAACCGTTTTCCCCACCAATTCCTTCGATTACTTTCCAAAGGTTTTCTGGGGTTGCAGTCGTTTCTCTTTCGCGCAGGTCCACATACAAACTTCCGCCAGACCAGTCTGGGTCGGTTGGTAGGGGCTCGCTAGGTGTGCCCGGCACGGAGGCCGAAGACCATCGAGTCTGCACATCCTGATTTCGTACACGATTAAGTGCGTACTCAACCGCGGTATTGAAATCTAAAAGACCGTTTTCTGGCTCAGGCAAAAACTTTCGCACATCTAGATCTGGGCTAACCACCACTTCATTAACCAGTGAATCAACTAGTGGCAATGCAAGCCGGCGCGGAACTGGCGTTACAAGTGAAACCCAGTGAGATGAAAGGCGAGGAGTAAGAACTGGGACCGTCACAATTTTGCGCGGACGGAGCCCAGCAACCTTTGCGTACTTTTGCATCATCTCTTTGTAAAACATGACATCTGGCCCACCGATGTCGCCGATGTGACTTTCGGTTCCAGTTTCTTGTCCGGCTTTAACCAGGTAATGCAGAACATCTCGAATTGCGATTGGTTGCACCCGATTGTTCAACCACTTTGGTGTAATCATGAATGGCAGGCGCTCTGTTAAGTAGCGAAGCATTTCAAAGCTCGCACTTCCTGAACCAATAATGATTGCTGCGCGCAACTCAGTTGTTGGAACTCCAGACTTCTGCAATATCTCGCCGGTGTTTCGGCGGGATTCGAGATGGATACTTAATTCAGAAGTTGATGGCGCAATGCCACCTAGATAAACAATTCGTTTAATGCCGGTTTGTTTTGCAACTTTTCCGAAGTTTGTTGCCATGCGAGTTTCAATTGTTTCAAAACCATCATGTTCAGATAGTGAATGCAACATGTAATACGCAACATCAATTCCAGTTAATGGTTTGGTTAAAGAAGCTTCATCTTCAGCGTCACCTTGCACGACTTCAACTTGATTAATCCATGGGTAATCGCGCATTTTTTCTGGGTGGCGAGCCATAACTCGAACTTCAAAGCCATCTTCAAGCAATCTAGTAACTAAGCGCCCACCAACATATCCAGTTGCGCCGGTTACGAGTGCTTTGATTGCCATGATGTCATTGTGCCTTAATTAACTTGCAATGTCTCTATAAATAAAAATGGAGCAGCCAAATGACTGCTCCATTTTTTGATTTTGATTAATCGCGGTATTCAGCTTCAGCAAATTCTTTGCTGTCTTCTGCTGACTTCATGCGTGCAATCTTGAAGATGATCAAGCCGTAGAGGCACTTAGCCAATACGTCTGCAATTGTGTAACCAACTTCGCGGTTAACAAATGCGCCTGCATCCCAACCTTCAGCATTCATCGCCAAGATGAATGTGATTGGGTAAACACCCCATGTTGCGATAAGTAGAAGACGTAGCTTCTTAACTGTTTCGCGAACTTGCTCTGATTGACGCTCGAGGCTCTTTGTTAGTTCAACGAAGAGGATGTAAAGAATGTATAGGAATGGGATTGTTGAAAGCGCGCCCCATACTGGTGCACTAATTCCAAACAGATCCAATTTTGCGTCGCCTGGGTAACCCAAGACGATCATCGCTGCAGCTGCTGGAACAAGGCTGTTCAACAGTTTCTTCTGTAGCAAACGGCCAATTGCCAATACAGCAACTGTTTCTACTAGTAGAAGTGGAACAGTTAGTAGCCAGTCAACGTAGCGGTATCCAACGTTGTATGCGTATGGATTATTTCCTTCAACACCTGCGAATGCGTGATTGAATGAATCAAACATACGGAAGTAGTGGTAAGCAGCAATTGCTGTAACTGTTGCTGAAACTGTTACTGCCATTCGGTAGCGTGGGAGAACCCGATCGCGTGAAATGAATAGAAACAGTGATGTAAAGAGCATGCTTGCCAAGCCAAGTGAAAGCATGTTGTACACGATGCTGAACTGATTGTCAGTTAGCAGTTGTGAGAGGTTGTTCATATTTCTCCTCAGATGCACACGCCCACTCACTGAGCATGTGGTCTCGCACCATTGCGAGTAGGGCAACTGTCCGCCTATTTGCCCCGAACCTCTAGAGTAAACCGAGTCAAAATCGTTGCAAATTCACACAAATCGTTTCAAAAGCGTTGCAAATATGAGAATTTGTGAGTGTGGGCTAGTTCACGTAGGTAAAGGAGGGGCCGGTGGCAAAGGTCCGGTTGCCGTAAATATCTACTACGCCGTACCAGATTGTGTAGGTACCGGATGGGGCGTAATCCATCATTCTGAAATTTTGCTCCCAGATTCCATTGAACCTATCGCCAGTGATCGGATTGGACGGTAAGTCGATTGGCTCAACAAGTAGTAATCCAGTGGTGATATCCGCAAAGAAGCCGTTGCCGCCAGCAATGTAGGCGTAGACAGATTCAACACCGCTTTCATCTGTTAGCTCGTACCGCAAAGTGAAAGTGTCCTGTTCAACAAGACTTTCTGGAGCATCAAGAGAAACTAAAACAGGTGCGGCATTGTCCGCGACTCCGCCTGTAACTTGGAAGTCAAAAGAAACATAAGTCGCTTGGCTTACCACATCTGATGAGATGACAAAAAATGAATATGTTCCATCAACCGCATTTTCTGGAACCGCACACTCTGCTTGATATGTTCCGTCAAAAACATCGCCTGCAACAAGAACCGGCTCAACTGGGAAGCCACACCATTCAGTGATCCAGCCATTGGTGCCACCAAGGTAACCGCCGGTGTAATAAACACTAGATACATCCGAGGTTTTCCAACTAAATACAGCTGTAGAGCCAGCATCAACTGTTGCAGGGATGTTCACATCATAAACAGCCGGTGCTACTTGATCGATTATGCAACTTCCTGTGAGTATGTCCGTTTCATCACCCGCGCAGTAGTTGAGACCAACTCCCGAATCAATTGTGTCTGCACCAGCTTCACCATTTATTGCATCTCGTGCGGGTCCGCCAAAAACTTGGTCATCGCCAGCGCCTGCCATAATCATGTCTCGGCCGGTGCCACCAATTAAATAGTCACTAGCACCTTCACCGAAAATCCTGTCCGCACCCGCGCCACCATTAATTCGATCTTTTGAATCAGATCCGCAAATGATGTCTGCACCCTTACCTGCCAAAACTTTGTGTCGTCCTTCACCTTCGACAACAATCACATCGGCTTCAGGTGTGCCATAAATAATGCGATCAGAAGAAACTATTGTGGCAACTTGGTCATCGCATGTTTGCGTTTCAACGGCCTTGGCTGGGGCTACAAATGCGGTACTCGCAAGCACAATGCCTAAGGCAAAAGAAAATGACCTGAATTTCATGGGGAAATTCGACAAGGTCTTGCAAAACTCTGCAACCTCAAAAAGCATATTTTCAGTGAATTCACTAGATATTTCCGGCGCTCAGACCGTTAAGAACCTCTTGGGCGCGAACTTTCAAATCAGGTAAATCACTCAGCCGGTCGAGCCCTCGGATCTGCTGGCTCATCCGGAAATTCTTGGCGAACTGATCCCGATGGCGATCTAGAAAATCCCAGTACAAGATTGTGAATGGGCAGGCGTTTTCGCCAACGCGCAGTTTCGGGTCATATTTGCACGGTTTACAAAACTCGGTCATGCGACTTATATAAGCGCCACCAGCCGCATACGGTTTCGTCATCATCTGCCCACCATCCGCATGAACTCCCATGCCGATGATGTTCGGCACCATCACCCATTCGGCTGCATCAATAAATTGTTCGCGCATCCAATCTAAAAACTCTTGTGGGTTGGTTCCGGTTATTAAAGCTAGATTGCTTAAAACCATAAGTCGTGGAATGTGGTGCACCCAGGCCCTGGTTTCAATATCTTTCACAATCGAGCCAACGCAGTTCATCTGAGTCTTAGAAGAATCCGAAAACACCGGTAATAGTTTTCGGTTGGCATTGAGTTGATTTTGCTCGCGGTATTCCTCACCTAAATACCAATACATGCCATTGATGTATTCCCGCCAGCCGATTATTTGCCGCACAAAAGCTTCAACCGACTCAATCGGAGCTTTACCTTGATTAAAAGCATCAACCGCTTTTTCAATTACTTCTGATGCATGCAGTAAACCGTTATTCAAATATGGACTTAAGAGTGAGTGATGCAGTGCCCAATTGTCTTTTGCAATCGCATCTTCATACGGACCAAAACCGGCTAGATGATTTTCAATGAAATAGTCCAGCTGCTTAAGAGCACCTTTTCGGGTGGTTGCCCATGTAGTTGTAGGAGCGTGGTCAAGTTCTTTTGCAACTTCTAAATCAATTTCATCACGTTTATGTTCTAGATACGGCGGCCAGACATAGTTCTTCGGTGGTGGCAGCCGATTTTCAGCATCGTAATTCCAGCGATCTCCAACGGGCATTCCATCAACCATCAAAATATCAAGTCGCTGTCGCTGAGCGCGATAAAAATTCTCCATTAAGAACGATTTTTGTTTTCCAGCCCAAAGTTCAAAGTGTTTACGCAAAGTTAAAAAGAAATCATTTTCTTCAAAATTGACGCCGAACTCTTGCAAGTCTCGAAACTGCTTAATAGATGATGGCTCAGCACAAACGATTGGCAAATCCCCATGCTTTGCTTTTACTTCTTCGAGACCAGAAATTGTGGTTTGAGCTTTGATGTATTCAACTTGAAAGCCCTGGCTTTTTAGATCCTGCGCAAAATGGCGGGCAGATGAAACTAAGAAAAACAGCCGTTCTTTGTGCCAGGGCCGACCAGTGAGCATTCTTTGGCTCTCGACCAAGACAACTAAATCAGTATCTGGTTTCGCATTCTTAAGAGCGCCGAACTTCACATTCAAATGATCAAATGGCACATAGATGATTCTTGAAAACGTCATTTGTTTTTCTTGCACCGTTCAGAGCAATACTTAACGGTTGCCCAGTCTCGTTCCCATTTCTTTCGCCATTCGAAAGGTAAACCACAAACTTCGCAGATTTTGGGCGCGAAGCCATTTTTTACTTTTGCCTCGCGCGCCATTAAACCTACAAAGAACTTGTTGCTAATACGCCGGCAAAGATCTGCCAAGCGAGTGCTGACTTAGCCACAAATGAAAGTGTGATGTAAGTGCGTTCACCGACTAAATAGTCCTTCCAACGACCAACTTCTTTGTATTGCAGCCATTGAACTAGTGCAAACGAATTGAAAAATAGGAAGAGGGTGAAAACAATTCCATAAACAAAGCCGGGTGCTTCTGCTTCACTGCCAGGAGAGAAGAGCAACAAGAACATCGCAAGCCAAGGAACAATTCCAGCGATGCAACCAAACCAGAATGGCAATAGCCCACCCTTACCTGGTTCTTCGTATTTCTCTTGCAACCAGCCAAAAAGAATCATTGCCACATTTGCTCCAGCAATAGCGATGAGTGCAACAATGTCCCAGACAGCATTAATAAGTGAAATTAGAACAATCATCAAAGTTGATGAGATTGCATATTCAACCCAGCGTGCAATGTTGCGTTTGTTTGCCAAGTCGTTTGCATAACGTTTGAATCCTGGCCCGATAATCCAGAAGTGTGCGATCGCGCTTAAGCCAGAGAAGATCGCAACACCGATTGCGATTGGAAAATCAAAGAGAGCTACCGAATCAAAACGAGCACCAGGAACTGGTGCATCAAGTAAGTAGTCAACTGAAACTGGAAGTGCAAAATTATTTGATAGTGCAATGATTGCGATAGCTTGAACTAGATGAAAAATGCCAGCGATTAGATTGTATTTTCGCAGACCCTTCAATCTTTCTTCTGGAACTGCGACTGGATTTGATGTAGCCATTTTCCTATCTTTCTATTTCTAGTATTACTTCATTCTTCCGCATAAATCCTGGTTTCCACGGAGGGTCGAAGCGTGCGATTCGAACTTGTCCCTTTGATGAAATATTGGCCGCAGCGAGAGCCGAGCGTAATTCGGCTTCTTTTGCCTTGACCTTATTCTCGGTGGTGATCCCGGAGAACGTAAGTGCAGCAGCGAAATGCTCTTGAACTGTCCTGAGCGCAACCCTTGAATCAGCTGGAATTGGTAGATCTTTTTCGTTCATGCCATCAGGCATCACAAACGAAACTACCCAAGAATGCATTTTCGGTTCCTGAATAACTGGTGCAGTCATCGCAATGTTGTTGCGGGAAATGTAAGTGACGAGTGGGCGAAAGCCCATGTTTCCAGCATTTTGGTATTCAGCCTGCACGACAACATCAGCGAGAACACAGGTGTGGTACTTGCGAATCTCAACGCTGGAACCTGGAAGTCGCTCGACAAGGTCGTACTTTTGCTGCTCGGTCATGCATTCAATTTATACCTTTTTTAGGCGGAATGCATTAGTTGGCTTAGTCGTCTTCAGGCAAGCGTAAAACGAACTTTATATCTATGAGTTTTTTATCGGTATTGCCTTCAACTACATCTATCAATGCGTTAACTATTGATGACGAATAGTCGTCTGCTGAAATTCCCACGATTGCAACACCTAAATCGTGAAGCTCCCCGGTTCGGTCTTCATCAAGCATTACTAAATGAATATCTTTTGAGATTTCTAATTCTCTTTCGCTGCATAGAGTTTTGAAATCCAACATGAATTCGTCAACCGGCATCAGCGAATAGAAACCATTATGTCCACTTCGAATTTGCGATTCAAGGACTGAATAAGTTTCACTTCCATCTACGGCCAATTCGATTACTTCAACTTTTGCGGAATTTGTTTTTGCCCATTCTTTCGCGGCCGATTCAACATTTCTTACCCAAACTGCATCGTCGAGGTTTGGCATAATAATTGAGAAGCTCTTTGCACCTGCTTCTTTCAGTGCATCCAACGAAAGTGGAACTGAATCACCATATTCCGCACGGAAGCGAACACCAATTCGCGGATCTTGTTGCACATAGTCAGTTGCAACGGGGATACCTAGTGAAAGTGCGTCGGATAGATCTGGATCATTTTCTTCGGTGTCAACCACAATCACACCTGCATAAGGAATCGCTCTTACTTCAGCACTTTCAAGCGAAGACAACAAAACCAATGCATAGCCACGATTTGCAGCAGCTAATGTTGCTGAACTTAGAACATCTGCCCAGTAAGTTCGGTAGGCATCGAATTCGGCTCTGCGATCGAGTGCCGAAATCAATAGACCAATTAGAGGCAAACTACCTGTTTGCAGTGCCTTGCCCAAAGGATTTGGTGTGTATCCAAGTTCTTTCGCGATTTTTCTAACGCGTTCTTGAGTCTCGACCGGGATTCGATTCTTTCCAGCTAAAGCGTCCGATGCTGTGCCTGGTGAGA
>JBEBBT010000093.1:0-7046 GCA_041158245.1 Actinomycetota bacterium
CCAGAATTGAAATCGCAAAAGAAATAATCAGGTGGTGTCTGGATTGACCAATGAGTCTTTGGACTGCTTGGTTTGAGTTTCTTCGACACTGAGAATTTTTCTTGGATCTAAATCTTTAATATCTCGCAAAGTATCCGGATCGATTGCAGCCGCTTCTGTGATTGCGGTTCTTGCTTCTTGGACCTGACCTCGTAGTTGTCGCATGAACTTTGCAGCTTGTGCTGCATAGGTTGGAAGTCTCTCAGGCCCGACAACTATCAATCCAAGCACGGCAAGGATGAAAAATTCACCAAACCCAATATCGAACAACATGGCTTTAGCCTAATTCGACTTTCTATATTGACTAGCGGGATGTGAGCGTGATCTTGAAAGTCTTACCGGAATCGGTTTCAACTTCGACAACATCGCCTGGATTCTTAGACCGAATCACAATCACCAATTCGGCATCGCTTTTGATAATTCGACCATTCGCTTTAACGATGATGTCGCCTTTTCGAACTCCAGCTTTCTCGGCAGGTCCTCCGGCTGTGACATCTTCAACAACCGCACCTTCAATTTGAGATTGAATTGCTAGTTCCACACCCATCACTGGAATAGTTGCTTTGCCCGTATCAATTATTTCTTGGGCAATGCGTGCTACAAGATTGATAGGAATTGCAAAACCTAATCCAATTGATCCAGCTTCTTCTTTGTTTGAAGTGTTGGTGGCGATTGCAGAATTCACACCAATTACTCGCCCCTTTGCATCAATCAAAGGTCCACCAGAGTTTCCCGGATTGATTGCGGCATCTGTTTGAAGTGCTTCGATAAATGAAAGTTCATCATTATCACCAGTTGTAACTGGTCGATCGAGCGCTGAAATAATTCCAGAAGTTACCGTGCTTTGTAATCCGAGCGGCGAGCCAATAGCAATAACAGTGTCTCCAACAACTACCCCATCGCTATTGCCAAGTTCAACCACTGGCAAACCCGTTGCTTTAATTTTCAGAACTGCGATGTCGTATTCATAAGTATTGCCAACAACTGATGCCAAAAACTCCTGACCATCCGCAAGAGTCACCGTGATTTTTGAGTTATAGACCGCATCCGCAATCACATGGTTGTTTGTGACGATGTAGCCGTTCGAATCAATAATGAAACCAGTTCCAGTTGCGCTACCGAGTGAATTAGTTGCATCGATTGAAACAACGGCAGGGGTTACGGCTGCTGCAAGTGCCGCGATTGAGCCATCAGGTCGGTTGGAAGATTCAGCTGCTGATTGATTTAGATCTACTGTTGTTAATTTTCCGTTGTTAAGTGATGAGAAAGCGTAAAAAGTTCCAGCGCTACCAAGTGCGCCACCTAATAAGCCAGCAACCAACACCGATGCGATGCCGCGCTTTGCTTTCAACTCCAATGGGTTTTGATTTGGCTCTGGTTCTGTATCGGTTTGCGGTTTCCAGTCTTCAAAGTTTGCAGTTGGTTCAATTGGCGTTTCTTGCGAACCCTGATTTTGTCCCCAGTTGTTTCCATCACTCATGGGGCGAAGTTTGCCCTGTTGGTTAACTAAATGCATAAGGAAGTGGCCGCATCCAACGAGTTCTGTCAATTTTCTGACAAAGTAAGCGGGTGCAACGCGATATGACAAATCTGCCTTTACCAATAGACGATAAGAATTGGCGTTATGTCGAATCGATGTATGACGAACCCGAACCTTGCCGAATTGCCCGCGAACGAGCCCTAGAACTACAAACTCATGTGGTTAGCCCGGCTACCGGATCTACTTTGCAATTCTTAATTAAACTCTCAAATTCTGCGAACATAGTTGAAGTGGGCACTGGAACTGCAGGAGCGGCGTATTGGATTGCAAGTTCGCTTGGAAAGTCTGGTCAATTCACGTCCATTGATGCCGAAGGTCAGCATTACAAATATGCAAAAGAAATCCTGGCGGAATTCGACCACACGACCAGAGTTCGCTTGATCAATGGAAAACCACTTGAAGTATTGCCTCGACTTGCTGACGAAAGTTACGACGCTGTGGTGATTTCCGAACAAACTGATTATTTAATGCAGATTGTTGAAGAAGCAATCCGAATGGTTTCTATTGGCGGTCTGGTGATTTTGTTAAATGCATTAGGCAATCAAAAAGTTGGAGACTTAACTCAGCGAGATCAAAAAACTGTGAATCTTCGGCTTGCAGTGCAAGAAGTTTTCAAAGACAACCGTCTGGAATGCAATTTGCTTACAACTGGAGATGGAATTTTGGTGATGCGCGTCATTGGGCGCGAATACGTAAAGCCTGAAACCTCAACCATATAAAAATGACTCGCACTTATGTGCGAGCCATCTCTAAAGATTTAATTAATTAAATCGGACGTAGTGTTGGTCCAGCGGTTTTTGCTGTCTGCACTAATTGAGCGCCAAGATCGGCAGCTTCTTCAGAGTTTAGAGAAACCACCAGACGGCCACCGCCTTCAAGTGGAACCCGCATCACGATTGCACGGCCTTCTTTGGCAACTTCCATTGGACCGTCACCTGTGCGTGGCTTCATCGCCGCCATTAAAACTCCTTATTCAATGTGCTCGAATAATCCATTCAGATTGGTGTCGAGTCGCACCCGAGACTTAGGTCTCAATTTCACTGGGCGCATTATCCCCTAGAAACCCGACCCTTGAAGCCAGTCGATTACTCTCAGTCAGAATTTTGAGAGTAAAAATCACATTCTGTGACATGATCGTTAACAAATCCGGTTGACTGCAGGGCCGCGTAGAGGGTGGTTGGGCCCACAAATCCGAATCCAAGCCCCTTAAGCATTTTGGACAATTGCTCGGTTTCATTGCACTTACTCGGCAAATCTTGGAGCTGAGTTGGTGGCCGCCTAAACCCTTGGCTCCTCAAGGATTTTTCTGAGGGTGCTACTTCAAGCAGAGTTTTAGTTAGCCACCCTTCACCGTGACTGTCCCACATCGAGATTAACGCCTGGGCATTTTTGATTGCTGCGTCGATTTTCCCACGGTGACGGATGATGCCTTCATCTTGAAGCAACTTTTGAACTTTCTTTTCTGAAAAATTTGCGACCCTTTCAACTTCGAAATCTAAAAATGCTTTTCGAAAGTTTTCTCTCTTGCGAAGCACCGTTATCCAGGAGAGCCCAGATTGGAAACCTTCTAGAACAAGGCGTTCGTAAAGGGCTCGATCTTCGCGAATGGGTTTGCCCCATTCAGTGTCATGGTATTCGCTGTAGTCAGCCGATGAATTTGCCCAATTACATCGACGAACCAATTCATTTGACACGGGATTCCAAAATCCGTCCAAATTTATTTAAAGAAGATTGCACACCACCTAGGAAGAGTGGTTTCAATAATTTGAATCCAAGCAGCCCGATCTTGCCTAGTGGAATGTCTAAATCTTCTGACCAATAAAAACGTGATTTAGTGTCGGAGATTTTTTCAACGCGCATCGAACCAGTACCTTTGACTACACGGCCTGTGTGAACTACATCCACGGCTTTTGGATATTGCCAATTTGTAATAGTCATGTAATCCCAAAACCCGATTGGTCCAAATCCGGTGAAAGCAGCAATCTTTCCGCCAACTTCTTTAGCAAGTCCGGGTGTTCGAATTTCTACTTGTGTTCCAAAAACCCACTCGGATTGTTTTGGCCAATCTGTCAGATAATCAAAAACTTGTTCTTGGGTTGCATTAATGTCCACAAAAAGTTCAATGTGCTGCATCTATTCACTTCTTTTTCGTTCTTAAGGATTCAATCTCGGTTTGCAGATCGCCAATAATTTTGTCGACTCGACTTCTTTGGTAACCAAACAGAACTAGCGGTATACGCTGATTCGAGTCATAAGGTGCATCAGATTCCAGCGAAGCATCGGTTTTGAGCTCGCCGAATGCCCCAGTGGCTGTCAGCGCAAAAATGCCAATAACGGCCAGCCCGACGATAAAAATCACCCAATACATGCCCGTAGTCTCACCTATCCACCCAATGTCAGCAATCCTTGACAGTTTCCTAACAAAAACCAAGAAAAACACCGGATTTCTTCTGACATAGTTGCGACATAGTTCACCTGTCGACACCAAATAGATCGAACAAACAGGTTCGAACAACAGAAATGGAATAAGAAAATGGCACGTAAAGTCTCAACAAAAGTTGCGGCAATATCTGGCATCAGCGCCTTAGCTGTTACCGGCTTGATTGCATTCGCATCAACTAACTCTGCATCCGCAGATGATTTGGTTAACCCAACTTCCTCAACTTCTGCACATGATGACTTTGGTCATCACGGTGGCAAAGATGGCCACATGGACGGTGACCACTTTGGTGGCAAGGTCATAGATCGCACTGAGACATTTGTTGATGAAAATGGTGTAGTAACGGTGCACACAATTTCAACTGGAACAGTTACAGCGGTTGATTCAAATTCTGTTACTTACACAGACGCAAATGGTGAAGTCATCACCGCAACCGCAAGTGATACCACTTTGATTGAGCGAGATGGCGTTGCTGCAACTCTTTCTGATATCGCTGTAAATGATTTAATTGCAGTTGAAACAGAATCTGTTGATGGCGTTGAAACAGTTGAATCAATCAACGCGAGCAGCACTGGAGTTCTAGCTCCACCTCACCACGGCCCTGGAGGTCATGGTCGTGGACATCACGACCGCGATGGTGACCCTGATGGAGACCGCGGACAACGAATCGGATCTGAAACCACATACGAAGACGCTGATGGAAACATCGTCACTGAAATTGATTACGACGGTGAAGTGACTGCAGTTGGCAATACTTCAATCACAATCACTCTTGCAGATGGTTCATCTGTAACCGTGGATGTGAATGATGCAACTGTGATTGAAAAGAGTCATGCAGATGCAACATTGGCAGACATCATTGCAACCGACTTGGTCCGTATTGATGTTGTAGATGGAGTTGCAACTGAAATTCGTGCAATTACTTCGGAAGAGTTTGCAAATGGTGACTTCAGAGGTCATGGACCAGATGGAGATAAAGACGGCGACATGGGAATGGGTGGGCATCACCGCGGTGGGCATCACGGTCGCTAATTAATAAAGATTAATTTCTCTCCCCCAAAGTTTGGAGCATCAGAAATGGTGCTCCAAACTTTTTTAATCTATTTAGATAACCAGTTTTGCATTGCACTCAAAGTGCTGTGCAATTGCGCAACCGGCACGTATTCATTTGGCGCATGTGCAAGGGCTGCAAATCCAGGTCCAAAATTCACAGCCGGAATTCCTAAAGCAGAAAATCTTGCAACATCAGTCCAACCAAATTTTGGTTGCGGTTTTCCAACCACACTCTGAATAAACTCTTGAGCTGCTGGGCGCGAAAGACCTGGAAGTGCGCCTTCGGCATAGTCGACGACTTCTACTTGATATCCAACAAAGACCTGCTGAAGATGTGCAAGTGCATCTTCGGCAGATTTGTTTGGAGCAAATCGATAGTTGATTGTGATGCACGCGCTATCTGGGACCACATTCCCTGCCACTCCACCATACACATCAACTGCTTGCAATCCTTCTCGGTATTCCAAACCATCTATTAAAACTTTTGCAGCTTCATAGTTTTCAAGAGTTTGCAAAATCGAGCTCAAGCCATGAATTGCATTCTCACCCATCCAGCTTCGTGCCGTGTGTGCTCTGCGACCTGAAACTCTAATTTCCACTCGCATAGTTCCTTGGCAACCTCCCTCAACCACACCATTTGAAGGTTCCATCAAAACTGCAAAGTCAGACTTGATCCAATCCGGATGATTTTCAGAAATTCTTTTAAGCCCGTTAAATCTTTCTTCAATTTCTTCGCAGTCATAAAAAATGTATGTGACATCTCGGGAAGGCGCAGTTTGATGTGCTGCTAAAAGAAGGGCGACTGCTACTCCACCTTTCATGTCACAACTGCCAAGCCCATAAAGCCGGTCTTCAGATGCAGTTTGGTTGCCGTCCACATCTGCCACTGGAACTGAGCCGCCCTGTGCAATCAAGATTGCCCGATCATTTCCAGAACTTGGCACAGTGTCGAGGTGACCGGCAATCACTACCCGCTCACTTCTTCCCAAATTTGTTCTAGCCACAACGGTATTGCCATCTCGAAGCACCTCAAGGTGCGAATAGCCACTTAACGCCTGCTCAACCGCATCTGCGATTGCGGCCTCGGCGCGGGATTGAGATGGGAAATCCACTAGCGTGCTGGTTAATTCAACAACGTCAACACTTAGGTCCAATTGATTCGGTGCGCTAGCCATGTCGGTAGCGTAGGGCGTGTGAATACTTTTATTAACTCTCCGGCCGCTGGTGTTGGCCTTGCAACTATCTCTGATGGCGTGGTTTTGGACGTCTGGTATCCAGCTCCATCCCTCGATAAAACCCCAAATCCAGTAGCTGGCCTAGTAGGCAAAAAAGATGATTTGCGCGGTGTAGAAATCGAAGTTGTAACCACAACCATCTCAGATCTTTCAAACCCACCAGCAGATGTGAAAGATGCGTACCTACGCCTTCATTTGATTTCGCATCGGTTGGTAAAGCCACGGACTATAAATCTTGATGGAATTTTCGGACTCTTGCAAAATGTAGCATGGACAAACATTGGCCCAGTTGCAATCAGCAAGTTAGCTGACTTTCAAATCAAAGCCCGTGCAAACGGAGTTAACGTGAACATTTATTCGGTAGATAAATTCCCGAGAATGGTTGATTACGTAGTGCCAAGTGGGGTTCGAATTGCGGATGCCGATCGAGTTCGCCTCGGTGCCTACCTATCAGAAGGTACGACTGTTATGCATGAAGGATTTGTTAACTTCAATGCTGGCACTCTTGGTGCTTCGATGGTTGAAGGAAGAATTTCAGCAGGTGTTGTAGTTGGAAATGGTTCCGATATTGGTGGCGGAGCATCAATCATGGGAACACTTTCTGGCGGTGGAACTCAAGTTATTTCGGTTGGCGAAGGTTGCTTACTTGGTGCGAATGCTGGAATCGGAATTTCACTTGGTGACGGCTCAGTTGTTGAAGCTGGAACCTACGTAACCGCTGGTTCCAAAATCACTTTGC
>JBEBBT010000094.1:0-11072 GCA_041158245.1 Actinomycetota bacterium
TCAGCCGTGAATGAATCTTCGATAAGTCGCACCGAACCAGCACTGGAACATCCGGTTTTCAATTCATATCAAAGTGAAACTGAAATGATGCGTTATCTGCGCAAACTTTCTGATTTTGACTTGGCACTTGATCGAAGCATGATCCCACTTGGTTCATGCACAATGAAACTTAATGCGGCTACAGAGATGGCTGCAGTCACATGGCCTGAGTTCGCAAACGCCCATCCATTCGCGCCAGCTTCACAAAATGAAGGTTGGCTAAAGCTAATTTCAGACCTTGAAAAATATCTCTGTGAAGTAACTGGATACGACGCCATAAGTTTGCAACCTAATGCTGGTTCGCAAGGCGAATTCGCCGGCTTACTAGCAATTTCTGCCTATCATCAAAGCAGGGGAGAAGCACACAGGAACATTTGTTTGATTCCTAGCAGTGCACATGGAACTAATGCCGCAAGTGCGGTCATGGCTGGAATGAAAGTTGTCGTTGTCAATTGTGATGACCTAGGTAACGTGGATCTTGCAGATTTACGCAACAAAATTTCAGACCATGACAAGAACTTGGCTGCGATCATGATTACCTATCCTTCAACTCATGGTGTGTTTGAAGAGGCTGTCAAAGACATCTGCGCCGCGGTTCACGATGCAGGCGGACAGGTTTATGTCGATGGCGCAAATCTAAATGCGCTCGTTGGTATTGCACAGCCTGGCAAATTCGGTTCTGATGTTTCACATTTGAATCTGCATAAAACTTTCTGCATTCCGCACGGTGGCGGTGGTCCAGGTGTAGGTCCAGTCGGTGTGCGCTCTCATCTTGCAGAATTTCTACCTAAGAACCCCTTAACAACTGAAACTGGAGCCATATCAGGTTCGGAATTTGGTTCTGCAGGTATTTTGCCAATTCCATATGCATACATTCGGATGATGTCAGGAGAGGGGCTCAAGTTGGCTACCGAAACTGCCATCCTAAGTGCGAACTATATTTCGAAAAAACTTTCAAATTATTTTCCAACTTTGTACACAAATGAAAATGGTTTAGTTGCTCACGAATGCATTCTTGACTTTAGAGAAATCACCAAAGAAACTGGCGTAACAGTCGACGATGTTGCCAAACGTTTGATCGATTTTGGTTTCCATGCGCCAACAATGTCTTTTCCAGTTGCAGGCACCTTAATGATTGAACCAACTGAATCTGAATCTCTTTATGAGATTGATAGGTTCATCAGCGCAATGATTCAAATTGCAAAAGAAATCGAAGACGTTAAGGCTGGTATGCATTCCATCGAAGATTCTGCGCTGCGAAACGCCCCGCACACATCGCAGGTTTTATTAGCGAGTGAATTGTCAGCTGAAGAAAGATTGAAACGGGCTTTCCCTGCAGGTGTTAATTCATCTTCGAAATATTGGCCACCGGTTTCCAGAATCGATGGTGCTTATGGAGATCGAAATTTAGTTTGCGCCTGTCCTCCAATTGACGAATTTGCGCTCTAAAGAATTTCGTCAACAAAAGGTGGATTACAACCTTTACGACTACACGTGATTGCAGCAGCTTTTGCTGCCTTTTCAAGTAGGCAAGTAACTGCGGACATTTCCGTCGGAATTTTGCACTCGAACTGATTTGCAATCTGAGCCACCAGCCATGCCATGAATGTGTCACCAGCGCCGACGGTATCTATGACCTGAACTGATTGCCCGGGTATTGAGACCAGTTCCTCACCATCTGAAAAGGTTTTCGCGCCTTCTGCGCCACGAGTTAGAACCACCAATTTCGGTCCCTGCTTAGACCATAGTTTTGCCGAATCAATCGGGTTTCTATCTGGCACCAACCAAGCCAGGTCTTCATCCGATACTTTCACTAAATCAGAAAGTCCAACCATTCTCGCAATCCGTGAGCGCATTTGTTGAGCTTGAATCTCATTTTGTGCGGCCGATGGGCGGGCATTTGGGTCGTAAGTGATCAGGGGAGGATTTGGCAAGGTTCTCAGGCGCTCAACGGTTTCGAGTATCAAGTCCGCGCCAGGGTCTAAAACTGCACTCAAACTGCTTATTTGAACCACCTGGAATCTATTAGATAGTCCGGACAATTCATCCTCAGACCAATTCCAATCAACAGCACCTTCGAGGCAGAAGCTGTAAGTCGGTTGCCCGTCATCTGCGAGTTGAATTTCCACTAGGGAAGCAGGTTCAGTTCCAGTAATCAGATGATTGGCCAACACGCCCTCAGCGCTCGCGTATTGTGTTAAAGCTTTACCGTTGGCATCAGAGGCGAGCCTTGTGAACCAAACAACATCTGCGCCAGCTCTTTTCATGGCAACTGCAGTATTTAGGCCAGAGCCGCCAATGACATCGGTGTGTGAATCATTCATAAGAAAGCGATCAATGACGCCTTCTCCAACAACAGCAATTTTTGCCATCTCACTCGATTCCTGATGCGAATTCCTCTCCGAAGATTAGCGTTAGGCCTGTGAGCATTGTGCGAGGCATTTTCAGAGTAGTAGAGCGAAGAAAAACTTCGTGTGCCCATTTATTAGAAAATGACATAATTATTCTTATCGGCTTCAAATCATGAATAATCCATACTCACAGTTTTCTGCACCATTTGCGATTGCTCATCGCGGCGGCGCTCTAGAAAACCCTGAAAACACGCTGGCTGCGTTTGAGGACTCAATCAACCTTGGGTACAAGGTTCTCGAAACCGATCTGAGATTAACTCGAGATGGTGTGCTAGCAATTCATCACGATGAAACATTGCAGCGCTCGGCTGATTTGCCAGATCGGATCGGTGGCAGAACTTGGCAGGAATTGTCGACAATTAAGGTTTTTGGAAATCACAAGATTTTGACTCTGGATGAGCTTGTAGATTCGATTCCTTCGGACATAGTTCTAAACATCGACCCGAAAGACTATGAAGTTGTAGGGCCGCTGGCAAGTTTCCTTGAACGTAGACCTCAGATGCAATCACGGATATGTCTTGGGTCGTTCTCTAGCGACCGGTTGATGCGGATAAGGGAGAAATTGCCACATATTGCTATGTCACTCGGTGGTCGAGAAATCGCGGCTATGGTGATTAATTCCAGGTTGAATCGCATGGCTAGTTCCCTTCGGAATAAATTTCCAAATCAAATTGCCCTACAAGTGCCTGTCAGGGCTTACGGAATCGACATTGTTCGACCACAATTCGTGAAGTTTGTTCACGACTTGGGTATGCAAGTGCATGTTTGGGTGGTTGATGAACCAGATGAAATGCACCGGCTTTACGACATGGGTGTTGATGCGATTATGACGGATCGGCCTCGTATCTTGAAACAGGTGTTGCAAGACCGTGGTTTTTGGAGAGGAACTGGTCATGGCTCGAGTAAAGCACCGCAGCACTAGGTCACAAAAGGCTTGGTATTTCTACGACTGGGCAAACAGTGCTTATGTCACCACCACAACCACAGTCTTATTTGGACCTTACTTAACGCATATCGCTTTATCTTCTGTTAATTGTGAAAAAGAATCCACCTGCGAAGCAAACCTTTCACTATTAGGTTTGCAGATCGCACCTGGTTCCCTATTTCTTTACACAATTACCTTTACCACTCTCCTATCCGCTTTGCTGCTTCCCCTTCTAGGAGCTTATGCAGATGTAAGACATGACAAACATAAATTGATGTCCAAACTTGCATGGTTCGGTTCAATTGCGGCTGCATCTATGTTTTTTGTTCAAGGTACGAACTGGCAGCTCGGATTAATTCTTTTAACAATTGCAAACCTATCTCTAGGTGGATCCTTAGTTATTTACGACGCGATTTTGAATGAAATATCTTCCCCAGACGAAAGAGATGCTGTCAGCAGCAAAGGTTGGGCCTTGGGCTACATCGGAGGCGGACTACTGCTAATTGCAAATCTTGTGTTTGTCACGATTAGTGAGCAGTCTGAAATTTCTATTCGCATCAGCCTCTTAACTGCCGGTCTATGGTGGGCAGCCTGGACATTCGTGCCATATTTCGGAATAAAAAATTCTGCAGATGCTCCAAAAGGCGATTTGAAATTTTCTTCAATTAGTAAAAATTCATTCAGTCAACTTCGAACCACACTTTCAGAACTTAAGAACTTCCCAAATACAAAGCGTTTTTTGATTGCTTACCTCTTTTACAATGATGGGGTTCAGACAGTTATTTATGCAGCGGCAATTTATGGCGAATTTGCGCTGGGATTAAAAACAAGCAATTTGATTGCTGCCATCGTTATTGTTCAACTTGTAGCAATTGCAGGAGCTTTAACTACCGGAAAATTAGCATCAAAAATTGGAGCAAAAGCAACGATTAGAAACAGCATTCTCATTTGGATTGTTGTGATTATTGCTGGCAGGTTTATCCCTTACGGAGATGCGACTCTTTTCTTCCTCATTGCGGCAGCTATCGGCTTCGTCCTTGGTGGAACCCAAGCTCTCTCTAGAAGTTTATTCAGTCAATTAGTTCCAAAGTCGCGTGAAGCCGAATACTTTGCACTTTATCAAGCTTGCGAACGTGGAACATCATGGCTTGGAACTTTGTTATTTGCACTTACCTACCAATTCACTGGAGACTACAGAAACGCAATCATCGTGCTGATTGTCTTCTTTGTGATTGGCGGTCTGCAGTTGCATAAGGTAGATGTTCGTGCAGGAATTAAAGAAGCTGGGAACGAATTGCCTGCCGTTGTCTAGTCAACGGATTTACGCAGCAACCGATATTTAATTGCCCAAATAGTTACTTGCGCGATGGCTTCTACAACTATCGATCGTGACATCTTTGAGACTCCGACTTCTCGTTCAATGAATTCAATCGGCACTTCAACAACTCTAAGCCTCTTCACAATGGCGCGGTATGTGCCATCAACCTGAAAAATGTACCCTTGAGAATTGCTTGATAGCAGATTCAGTTTTGAGATTGCGGCGCTCGAATATATTCGAAAACCAGCTGTTGCATCCCGAATAGGAATACCCAGTACCGAGCGCACGTAAAAATTACCACCTAAAGAAAGAACTTTTCGACTTAGTGGCCAGTTGACTACTGATCCACCCTTAATCCACCTTGAACCGATTACCAAATCATTTCCGTCGGTTTTGGAAATCAATAGCGGTAACTGTTCCGGCTGATGAGAACCATCCGCGTCCATCTCAACCACGAAGTCATAGAAGTTTTCCTGTGCCCATTTAAACCCTGCTCTGTAAGCGCCACCTAAGCCAGCTTTAATTGGGTTCACCAAGAGATGAAGCTGTGGGAATTCAGTCTGTAAATTTTGAACGATTTCCGCAGTACCGTCTGGAGAATTGTCATCAATAACCAACGCATCAACGCTAGGAGACGCTGCAAAAAGTCGACGGACGATTTTCTCAATATTTTCCCGCTCGTTATAAGTCGGAATGCACACCAGAATTTTCGTCATGACTTAATTTTAAGGCGTTTAATTAGTATCAGTGATATCCCAGATGTAAACGCCACAAAGATTACGGCTATCAGCCAATCATGGATTTTCGAAGCTATAGTCTGGCCTTCAATTTCAACGAGATTCACATTGAGAATGCCCGTTTCATCTTGATTTAACTGACTTAAAACCTGACCTACCGAATTGACTATTACTGAATTGCCACTTGTCGATATTGAAACAATTGGTCTAGCTGTTTCTATTGCTCGCAGCCTCGTGTACAAAACCTGTTGTTCGGTTTGACCCAGATTTTGATAAGTCGCATTGTTGGTTTGGACAATCACAGCAGATTTGTCACTGATATCTTGATGGATCATTGAATCATCCGCGATCTCAAAACAAATCAAAATAGAAAGATTGATTCTTTTGACTGTAATTGAGCCAGGATTCAAACCGCTTTCATAGTCGGTTGACAGCATCGATGCTCTGTCCGTGTATTGCTCAATTACTTTTCGCAATGGAAGGAACTCTCCAAATGGAACAAGTCGGCGTTTTTGGTAAACCTTTTCAATTGAATCATTCGAGATTAGAAGTGAGGAATTTTGCTTTTGTAGACTTTGGGAAATTACTGTGCCATTGACCAGTACAGACGCAGAGACGAGATCATCTAACCGTTTCAGCGTTTGCATTGATACGAAGTCTTGATAAGGGTCTAAATCGACACTGCTCTCAGGCCAAATCAAAACATCAGAATTATTTACAACTTCAATATTTCTCAAGGTCTCATCAAAATGTTTATTTAAGACCGCCCTAGGCTGGCCTAAAACTCCCAGACCTGTGTGCTCTACCCCGCCTTGAACAGCCGAAACGCGAATCAGATTGTTTTCGTTTCTTGTAATTGGCTGGATTGAATTTGAAATCGAACTCAGACTAAAAGTTGCAAGTAAGCCAACAAATACGACGGCTAGGTTCTTGGTTAGACTGCGAGTTGCCCAAACGGATTTCAGGAGATAAACAAAGGCTATTGTTAGGTACGTTGCAAATGTCATGCCAACTTGGCCGAAAATTGAATACAGGCCTGAAAGTGGTGTTTGTACCCATGCGATTCCCAATTGCCCCCAACCGAAGCCACCCCATGGGAAACGGTCTCTAATTAGCTCCAATCCTGTCCAAGAGATTGCAAACCAAAAGGGCCACAGCCTGGATTCCTTGAATACGAAACTCAGGGACGACGCAATTGCCCACCAGACTGCACAAATCGCGCTAAGTGCGATTAACGCATCATTTCCAACAATAGAAATCCACTTTAGTAATACGATGAAATAGCCGAATCCAAACCAAAAACCCTCAAAGATTCTTTCACGTGAAGTATTCGTAGATAACTCTTTAAGAAAAGGGAAAAATACAAACAGAGTTATAAAAGGGGTGATTCCAAATGGGGGTAAAGTTGTTGCGAGGATTGCCCCCAAGAAAATGAACTTAGCGGCAGAAATTGATTTAGTCATCTGCATTGCCCAATTCAGAATACAGTATCTTCCCGCTCACAATCGTCATCAGACATTGTGGGGGCGAAAATGGATTTGGATAGTCCACAGGAAAACTTCTAGAGTCCGTGCTCCATTTATGAATAGCTTCTTCGCTCTTGAGCTCAGCCCAGTCGTTGACATTCCAAACTGCTAAATTTGCGATATCTCCTACTTGAACTTGTCCGAGGTTTGTGGTGGAGGCTCTGAATGCAGCTTTCTGAGTAATAGAAAACTCAGAATTGTGCATCTTCATCGCAGCAGAAACAGTTTCCCAGGGATTGAGATTTGTCACGGGAGAATCTGAACCAAACAGTAATCGTCCGCCGGCTTTCAAGATTGGCATAAATGGGTTCAGTTTCCGCCAATCCTCCCCTATGCGGTCTTGATACATTCCTGTTTCGCCAGCCCAGGTAGATGAAAACTTTGGTTGCATGCTGAATGTGATGTTCAGATCCACAAGTTTTGTGATCGATTGCGGGCTTAAATGTTCGACGTGTTCTAATCTGTGATTAAGTGAGCTATATCGATCATGACCAATTTCTGCCTTGACTTTATCAAAAGCGTGTGTTGCAACTTCTATAGCAGCATCGCCAATAACATGGAAACTTGTTGATAATCCATATTCATATCCACGCAAAATATGTTCAACGGCCTGGTCTTGAGAAATGTATTGAAAACCTCGGCCACCCTCTAAATATTCATTTTTAACAAATGCAGTTTTTGAACCAAAACTTCCATCAATGAATAAGTCCCCACCGCATCCCTGCGAAGACAGCGAAAGGGCATTTTCATGTCCGTTTAACTCTCCCCACCAAAGCTGCGACCGCAAGCCTCGGTTCAGCATGTTTTCATTAAAAAGTTTCGCGTCTGTAAAACTGCTTATAAGGGGGCCAGCCATTTCATGAACTTCGCAAATCCCATTTTTTAAGAACGCGTCAATAGCAATGTTTTGATATTTTGACCGCTGAACAGACGATAGTTGGCTATATGCAAACTCTCGAACAACGCCATGAGCCTCACGTTTAATTGGCTCTGTCTCGCTAAAGCCATCGAGGTTTTTGATATTTGGGATTTTGTTTATCAAAGACTTCGATACAAGTGCCGAATGAGCGTCAATTCTCGAGATGTATATCGGCGGGGCGGAATCAGAAAAAACGCTCGAATCTGCTTTCTGGGACCATTGTGAGTCATCCCAGCCATGACCTAAAACAATCGAATCTGTGTTGTCGAGTTTTTGCAATCTATTTCGAAGTTCATCGAAGGATTTACAGTCTGATAAATCAAGGCCAGCAATCATCACACCGGTGTTAGTTGTGTGAACGTGGGCATCTACGAATGCAGGCGCGATCCACCCCTGCTGGAGGTCAACTTGAGTAGGGCACGAACGATCTATCCCCGCGGGATAAATACTGGCAACTACTGAATCATGAATGAGCACATCGAAAAGTTCATTTTTTGGCCTGCCAATAACTTTGGCGTTAACCAATAAATACTCCATGTCAGACTACAAAAAGTTCTCTTGGTCGAGTGTTCAGGACTATTGCTCCATCACTGCCACAAACAACTATGTCCTCAATTCTGGCGCCAGACTTTCCATCCTCATAGAAACCTGGTTCGATGCTGAATGCATAACCTTCTTTGACCACATTTGTATTTCCGCTAACCATATAAGGGTGTTCATGGGTTTCAAGCCCAATTCCGTGACCTATGCGATGAATAAACAAATCTCCAATTCCGTGTTCATTCATGTAGTTGCGAGCTACTGCATCGATAGATTCACAAGTCACACCTGGTTTTACACTTGCGGTTGCGAGCTGCTGCGCTGTGTGAAGAATTTCAAATCGATGCAAGTATTCGTCACTCATTTGACCTATAGCGTAGGTTCGGGTTGAGTCTGAGCAATACCCATCAGGCATGGTGCCGCCAAGGTCTACAACAATCATTTCATTATTTTGGACGATTCGATCAGATACCTCGTGATGGGGCGATGCAGAGTTAGGTCCACTTCCAACAATCACAAAATCAACGGTTTTGTGACCAGCTTCAAGGATTGCATTTGCAATATCTGCGCCGATTTCTCTTTCAGAGCGGCCAGCTTTGAGAAAATTTGGGACTTGTTCGTGGACAAAATCAATTGCCTTGCCCGCCGCACGAAGGCTTTCAATTTCGTCAGCGTCTTTGATCATCCTAAGACTTGAAATTACTTCGGTTCCGCTAATGCTCGATGCTCCTGTAAATACAGTTTGGAAATTGATTAATTTTTCCGCCCACATCCGTCCATCAACTGCGTAATTGGTGACGTTTCCGATGGCTTGTTGCAACTTAACATAAGGGCTATCTGTTTCTTGCCAAGTCAATATTTCTAATCCCATTTCACCGATTGGGCTAGCAATCGCAGCAGACTTTTCGAGATAAGGTGAAACCACGAAAGGATCCTTGTCGGCTTGAACAACAAGCGCTGTTAATCTCTCAAGTGGGACAGCGTCATAACCGGTGAAATATCGAAGGTCTGGACCCGGCGAGATGAAGATGGCTTCAACACCCTGCGACCGAATTGCTGATTGCAGGCGAGTTAATCTTTGGCTGTATTTGCTCATAGCCCTAACCTATCGGGCAGGGGTAAAAAGATGCAGTTAAGCGTAAACAGGAGTATCGATGTCACTATTACTCGTGGATTTAGCCACTGTTTACTATCGAGCCTTCTATTCCCTACCGGACACGATGGTGGCACCAAGTGGCCTGCCTGTGAACGCAATTCGGGGCACATTAGATGCATTGATGCATTTCAGTAAACAATATAAGCCTGCCAACCTCGTGACTTGCTGGGATTTCGATTGGCGACCGGATTGGCGGGTTGAGTTAATAGAGAGCTACAAAACCGCACGAGTTGCGCAAGAAGATGAAGAGCAAATGCCAGATTCCTTAGGCGATCAAGTTGACCTGATTTGGACAATCTTGGAGGAACTTGGTATTCCTACAGCCGGTTTAGACGGTTGTGAAGCGGATGACCTAGTTGCCCACTTTGCTCGAACTGGTCCTACACCTACTTTCATAGTAAGTGGAGATAGAGATCTCTTCCAACTAATTGATGATGAAAAAGGTTCAACCGTTTTATACATTGGTACGGGAATTGCAAAGCACACAGTTGCTAACAATGAGTATGTAATCAACCGGTTTGGTATTCATCCGAATCAGTACGTGGACTACAGCGTTATGCGCGGAGATGCATCCGATGGGCTACCAGGTGTAAAAGGAATTGGAGAAAAAACCGCTGCAAATCTCTTAAATCAATTTGGAACCATGAAAGAGATATTAAAAGCAGCTAAGGCTAAAGACCCATCTATAAAACCAAAAATTGCGGCCTCGCTGTTAGAGCATGCGAATTACATTAGTGCCGCCGACAAAGTAGTTCGACTAGATCGAAAACTAAAAATCAAGACTCCAGAGATAAATTGGCATGAGCCAGGAGTTAGTTCCACTCTTGAAGAACTCGGGTTGGGTAAATACAACGATCTATGGAAAAAGACAGCAATAAAAGTGACTAATTAATCTTCAAGTTCGGAGGCTGAAACTATTCCCCTTCGGAGAATGTTCACCGACTCCAAAGCTGTTTTTCTCAATTCAGTTTCAGCAACATGTGCAATTTGTTCCAAAACGTCAATAATTCGTCTAGTTGTGCGCACAAAATCTCCAGCCGAGATTTCTGTCCGCTTTAGAACTTGTAACAGATTATTACCGTTAGCCCAGTTGTAAATAAGTGGCGCAAAACCAGGGTCAGGTTTTGAGAATGTATTCAATTTATGGGCGGTTTCAACAGCCTTCAATCCTTGGTAAACGTTTGAAATTTCCTGAATAACTCTTGCCACGTTCACATTATTGATTCGTATACCTTCGGACTCATCTTTACGACTTTCGTAAACAAAAATCGAAACTACGGAAGCCAATTCAGCTGCGGTAAGGTCACTTAGTAACTCTTTATTTAATACTTCACTAATCAAAAGATTAGACTCGGCGTGAATACCTTTGAGCTGTTTTCCAATATCCGTGGTTTCAAGATTCGGTCTGGTCCCGACAAGGTAACCAAGCTCGATTAAGACATCGCAAACTTTTTCAAAGTCTTTTGCAATGATGTTCTTGCGACGTTTTAATTGTTCATCG
>JBEBBT010000095.1:0-2802 GCA_041158245.1 Actinomycetota bacterium
GCGCGCACCCTGGCCGATCTCAAAGGGCTAGAAAAAATAGATGCGGATAGTGTGCTGGAAGCCGTGAATTACCGGACCCTGGATCGGAACATGTGGGCTTGAGGCAGCCAAAGAAATGAACATTCGCACTTTGGGCGATCCCGTCCCATGGTCAAAGATATCCTTTCAAGCACTCGCCCCTTGATTTGAGAACCGTCTGTCAGGGCAAAGGAATCAGCATCAGCAGACACGCCGGTGTTGATCGCAAGGAACAAGCATAAGACTGCGGCAAAGAATGGGTGGAAGCATTTTTTCATGAGTAGATACACTTGATGAATTCGGTATAACTGCCCGCTGCATAACGCGCAAGTTATCGCTTACCGACTTTGTGTTGCCGGGATGGCATCCAATCCCATCCATTATACATGAGGATCAACGAATACCACTAAACAAGTCCTCCCATGAGCAATCGAGAGCCTTCCTGAGACGAGCAATCATTTCAATCCCTGGATTCGCAGTTCCAGCCTCGATTCGTTGAAGCTGACGACGGTCGATTTGCGCCTGATCGGCAAGGTCTTCCTGAGTTAGCTCAAGCGTCATCCTTAATCGGTTGACGTTTTTACCAAGAATTTGCCGAACGAGTAATGCCACGCAGCAGATCCAAGTCTAAAGCGGCAAAATTGTCGGCGGCAGGAATGTCGCTTTTTGTGGTTGCTTGAAAAATTAAACTGATTAAATTTACTCATTGTAAGCTCCCGTATTTCATGGCGGGGACTCGTTAATAAGTAAAAATCTAAAGCCTCTTTTAGCAATGTGTCGTGTTATCAGTATTTTGTATTTGATGCATTTCTTGGCTTTCTCTTCAAATGCTGAGTCAGACGTTACAACTGAGCAATTCAACAACTCTCCTCACACAAATTCCACAGATCAAACCGGTAAGATAAATTCAGATTCAAGTGAAGATCTGGAAGTTAAAGTACTTGGAGAATGGATGCTCGAAAAGAATAATCCGACGACGGGAGAATTAGCGTTCAAGTTTATAAACGTCTTCAAGGAAGATGGTATTTATGAACTCCATTTTGTTGTTCCATCAGAAAATAAACCGGTGGTTTCTAATGGGAAATGGACAGTTGCTGATGGACATATAACCGTGGAGTACCGATTCGGTAATTTGGAAAGTAACCCATTACTGAGAAGCAAAATTGTATTCAAAGACGCCAAGTCTTTTGTGATGACAGATAAAGACGGCAAGGAAAGTGGTGATCTCTACACACATCAACAAAACGTAAGGAATGTCGATTCTGGTCCATCGGGTGGCATCGAAGCAGTGAAAGAACTTAAATCAGAAAAAGCTCCCCCAGAGTTAACTGCTGAACAGTTTGATCGTTTCGAATTGAATATGGGTATTCTGAGAAACGAACTTGAACGGGGTAAAATTTACCAAGTAATAGGAAGCATTATTCAGGTTGGACCTGACTATATTCAAATTGACGATGGAAATTCCGAATCCTTCAAAGCCGACCCATATGGCGTAGTTAAAGTAAGTTCAGAATTCTTGGAGAACTTCCCTGGAATGCAAGGCGATCCGGTTCGGTTTCTTGTGGAATTTGTTGGCTATAAAAACTTTTCGAGTATCACCGGACAAAGTCTTCGGCTTGCAGTATTTAACGCATCTCATTACTCATCCCTGAGTGGCGGATCAATCAAGGTTATCGACAGGGATTTGGCTCAAAAGGTCATCACAATGATCCCTGATAAGGTGAACGATGATAAAAAAATGGCTGCCGAAGGTAAACCACAACTTAAACCAGAAAAAGCTCTCCCAGAATTAACATATGATCAGTTTAATAGTTGCGAAATGATCGTGGGCCTTAAGGGGCAAAATCTGGAAAAAGATAAACTGTACCAAGTTGCTGGTAGTATCACGCGACTCGGAAGCGATTTCATTAAAATAGCTGATGGAAATTCTGATTGGGATGAAGCAGAACCATACGCGTTGGTTAAAGTTACCCGAGAATTCTTGGAGAACTTCGCTGGAGAGGGAGGAGACAAGGTTCGGTTTCTTGCGGAATTCACTGGCTACAGTAGTTCCCCGAATGCTTTAGGAAACAACATCCGTCTTGCAAACTTCAAAGCTTCTTATTACTCATCATGGGATGGAGGTCAGATAAAGGTTATAGACCAAGATTTGGCAAAAAGGGCTATCGCAATTCTCAACCCCTCTGCAGCACCAAATCAAAAAAAAGCTGAAGAATCTAAAGATAAATCAATGACAACCGATGTTGGCGAACCAATGCAAGCTGGCCCAAGCAAGGGTGCGGAAGCAGATTCAGTCAAAATAAAAACAGCTGAGTTAAAGGGCGAACTCGCGGTTATTAATTCAAAAATCGACTTGGAACGTAAACGTTGGAAAGAGGCATCGGATCTTATCAACGCCATTACAAATAATGGGACGCAACCAGTAATTAGAAATTCTCCGGAGCATGTCAGGATGTATGAGGCCCAAGTGACCATGAAGGATGTCGAGGCGAAGGCACCAGAACTAAAGGAACAAAAACTGAGGCTTGAAGCTGCTCTCAAAGCTCTCGAATGAAGGGTATCAAACGATCCAAAGTAAAAATTAGCGAAACAGCAGCACACCGTTACTATTCCAGAACACAACGAAAGCCTCGGCTGATACCGCGAGTCACGGCAAAATCGCTCGCACGCCAGCATGAGAGCAGGTAATTAGACTCACCATATAATAATCGCGAACCGCCGCGCATAACGCGTCGTTTTTCCTCTGAGTCATCATACCAGTCATGACACAATTCCCACACATTG
>JBEBBT010000096.1:0-11451 GCA_041158245.1 Actinomycetota bacterium
CTTTGCAACATGATGAAGATGTTTTTCAAAAACTTGTGGCCGCTGGGATTGAAGTTGGCAAACAGTTTGGAATTTCAAAAACCAAAACAGGTTGGAAATTTGAAGATGCAGGTGGTTTTGAATTTCCTGAAAACCACGGTCGGCATTTATTTGTAGATGTTATTTCCTAAACGCAATCAAGTCCGTAATTTCACGGCCGAGATTTTTACCTTTAGTTTCAAATCTTGTGGTTGGACGATTCGACCAAATTCCAACCTGTGGCGATTCTTGTAAGTTCCAATCTGAATGTGCTAGCAATTCTTCGCGAGTCCAATCTGCATAATCTTGCCAATCGGTTGCGAAATGAAAGAATCCACCAGGCTTAACAACTTGCGCAAGCAATGAAAGATTTTCTGAATTTACAAAGCGTCGCTTGAAGTGGCGTTTTTTTGGCCAAGGGTCTGGGAAAAACAGTCTGATGCCATCCACTGAATCCTTTGTGATGCGAGTACGCAAGATCTCAAGTGCATCGCCTTCAATAATTCGTACGTTGTTTAAATTTCTAGCCTGGAGATCACTTATTAGTTTTCCAACACCTGGTGTGTGCAAATCAATTGCTAGTACAGCGACGTTGGGTTGCGCGTTTGCGTATTGCCATGTTGCCTCACCCATTCCGAAACCAATTTCAATAACGAAATTTTCCGGTCCCAATTCATCAGCCAAATTAATCTTAGATTCGCCAATGGGGTAGATGTATTGATCGCCGTGGTCACTAATCGAACTTGCCTGCAAAGCCGTAACACGCGACCTTCGCAACTTGTAGGTGCGAATCTCGGTGCCCTTTGGCGTTGGGTTGGTCATTGCCCTATTCTCGCCTAACAGAAAGTGAGTGAGCATGCGCGCGCAAGAAGTGGTTCAGGTTTTCGACCATAAACACCCAATCCGCACCATTGCTCGATTATTAAAACCGCAACGCAACAAGCTCCTACTGGCATTCATTCTGTACGGCATTAAACATTCGCCAATCTGGGCATTGCCCCTAATCACGGCAGGTGTAATTGACGTTTTAGTCAACAATGAACCATTGGATCGGCTCTGGTTTTTTGCAGTTATCTTGTTTGCTTTGTTAGGTCAAAATCTCCCAGTAAACATTCTCTACTCAATGACATTATCTAGAGTTTTGCGCAATCTTGAAGTTCGATTGCGCTCGGCTTTGAGCGAAAGAATTCAAGAACTGAGCATCGGGTTCTGGAACCGCATGAATGTTGCGTCACTGCAATCGAAAGTAGTTCGTGATGTCGAAAATATTGAAGCTGGTTTGCGTCAGGCGGGCAATGGTGGATTTGCGGCGTTATTTAATTTTGTTGGAGCTATCACCATCACTGCAATAACGGTCCCACAATTCTTAGTCTTCTTTTTAATCATGTTGCCAATCTGGGGCGGAATATTTGTTTTCACCCGTCGTAAGTTGAATTCGAGAAATGAAGCTTTTCGCAAATCTGTGGAGAAGATGTCGATTCGCACAAGCGAGATGATGACTCTAGTTCCAGTCACGAGGGCCCATGGCTTAGAAAACACGGCACTTGAAAATATTGAAAAAGAGTTCGACAAAACCAAGAACGCTGCACTGGATCTCGATTTTGTTAATGCTGCATTTGGTGCAAGCTCATGGGTGATTTACAACATCCTTAATGGCGTCACGCTAATTACTGCAGTCTGGGCTACGCGATCTGGACTAGCAGAGATTTCAGCCGGTGAAGTTGTGATGTTGACTGGATATTTTGGTGTGTTATCGAGTGCGGTCGTCATGATGACCGACCTAGCACCAAACTTTGCACGCGCTCTAGCTTCAATCAAATCAATTAGTGAAGTCTTGGAATCAAGCGACCTCGAGCCAAATCAAGGAAAGAAAGTTGTTAGCCAAGTCTCAGGCGACATCGAATTTCGAGATTTGCAATTTAGTTACCCAGACAGCCACGAGAATGCAATAAATGGCCTATCGATTTCTATCAAAGCCGGTGAATATGTCGCAATTGCTGGACCTTCTGGTTGCGGAAAATCTACGCTCGCAAATCTTTTGATTGGTTTCCTTCGACCTTCATCAGGTCAAGTGTTGATTGATGGCATCGACACCAATGAAATGGATTATCGTTCAATCAGACAATTCATCTCAGTAGTTCCCCAAGAATCTGTCATGTTCGAAGGCAGCGTCAAAGAAAATGTTTGCTACGGAGATAAAAATGTCTCAGATGAGCAATTAATGCAGGCGCTCAATGATTCGAATGCCTGGGAATTCGTTAGCCAACTCCCAGAAGGAATAGAAACAGATATCGGTCCTCGCGGTTTCACTCTTTCAGGTGGTCAAAAGCAACGCCTTGCAATCGCACGGGCAATTTTGCGCAATCCGCGAATCCTCGTCTTAGATGAAGCAACTTCATCACTAGATAATGAATCCGAACTGCTTGTCCAACAAGCGCTCAATAAGTTGATGCATGGCAGAACAACTTTTGTGATTGCACACAGGCTTTCAACGATTAAAGATGCTGACTGCATTTACGTGATGGAAGATGGGAAAGTTGTTGAAGCGGGCACGCACTCCGAATTGCTAAACAACGGACAGTTGTATGCGAGACTGCATCAACTTTCAGGTGAAAACTTAGATTCCTAGATGCGGGTTAGATAGATCTTTCACAGCTTCATTATTGTGTTTAGGTCCAAGTTCAACCAAATACATCGCACCAAGAATTAGCGCGCCACCTAGTGCCACACGCCATGTGAAGTCATCGCCTGCTACCCAAACGCCAAAGATGCCTGCAAATACCGGTTCGAAACTTAGAATCACTGCTGCTCTAGTTGGATCCATATGTGATTGGCTCCAAGTTTGAATAGAAAATGCAATTGCGCTTGCAAAAACTGCTAGGAAAACAATCGCAAACCAAACATCGTTATTAGGTGGAAGTTGGAAGCCGTCCATAACCAATCCACTTCCAACAAATAAAACCGCAGTGACCGCAATTTGCACAATGGCGATGCTGTAAGAAGTCTCTGGAGTAGCCCAACGTGATAGCCACATAATTTGAAAACTGAAAAATACTGCACCCAAAAGTGTCCATGATTCTCCAGCGCCAAAAGACCAGCCTTTGAGCGACAAGACAGCAAGTCCCACCACAGCTAAAACCACTCCAACCCAACCCACAACTGGAACTTTGATTTTGTAAACAATTCCAGCAGCAATAGGAGTTAAAACCACAAACATTCCAGTTATGAAACCTGAAACCGTTGCTGAGGTAAACATCAATCCATAGGTCTGCACCAAGAATCCGAGCCCAAGCGCAAGCCCGATGTAGACACCTTTTCGAAAAACTTCCGAAGTCATTCGAAGTGCGCTTGGCTTCATCGCAATTATTACCACTGTTGCGATTGCGAATCTCCAGCCCATAAACATCAACATCGACATCTGCGAAATTCCGCTTTTCACCACCACAAAGGTGCTGCCCCAGATGGCGGTGGCAAATATGAGAAGCCAGAAGGCTAAGCGCTCACCTTTAAGGGCAATTTTCATGAGCGGGAAGGTAACAGTTGCTCAATAGACCTTGTTCATGAAGCCACCTGACCGCAGGATTAGCCCTGAGGGACCTTGGGAGAGGTAATGACAATTGCACTGATGATGAATCTAAAGGCTGGTGTTGGAAGAACGCACCGGCTGGCTGATTATGTATTCCAACAATTTGAGGAACACGGTTTGCCATATGTTTTTGTTCGCGGAAACAGTGCAGAAGATGCAATCGAAAAAGTAACCGCGCGCATAAGCGAATTCAGTTCGGTGGTCGCAGTGGGTGGGGATGGTTCAGTCCACACAGCGGCGCAAGTTGCATTCAAACACAAACTTCCACTGGGCATCATCGCATCTGGCTCTGGTGATGACGTAGCTCGCGCATGTGGTCTTCCACACGGCAGAAATTTTGAAGCCACAAAGAAGGCCGTAGATCATTTTGTTCAAGCTTGGAAAATTCAAGACTTGACCGAAATAGATGCAATGCACGCAATCACAAGTGATGGAAAAGAACACGCAGTTCTTGCAGTCATGTCTTGCGGATTTGATTCACGAGTAAATGCGAATTCCGCAAAGATGACTTATCTGCAAGGAACCTTTAGATACATCGCTGCCATGCTTAAAACACTAACTCGATTTAGCCCTATCAATTATCACGTAAAAATTGATGGAGTTGAAAAAAAGTTTTCCGCTATGTTGATCGCGTTTGGGAACGGGTCGATGTTTGGTGGTGGAATGAAAGTTTGCCCATCGGCACACATTAAAGATGGAGTGCTCGACTACATTGTTGTGAACGAAATCAGCATTCCAACATTGCTAGGAGTTTTCCCGAAAGTTTTCACGGGAAAACATGTAAGTCATCCTAAAGTTGATGAAGCTCGCGCTAAATCAGTTTGGTTGCACGCACCAGGAGAGCAAATATGGGGGGATGGCGAATATCTTGGAGAGTCTCCACTCCAAATTGCGATTAAGCCAAATTCAGTAAATGTTTACGGTGTTCGGCTATGACTTTCGGCCTCTAGTCATTAATTTGTCATAGCCCAGCAGGCCAAACGCGATAATGATTGCAAACACCATAATTTGAGCAACGAACAGAAGCACTGGCACAAGTCCATTCACACTGACATCAAAGAATGGGTATGGGTACGCATTCAAAGTCATTCCGCGAGTGATTGAGAAAGTGGCCCAGATAATCGGAACAATCAGGGCATAGAAAACAGTTGATGGCCGCAACAATCCTCTAGGCCCGGTCACTAGGAATACAAATAAAGTAAAGAGCGGATTGACAATGTGAATCATTAAGTTAGAGACAAAATCGATTCCGGTCTTCGGCTCAGCTAAAAGTAAGTTGTAAACAACGCCAGTTATGGTGATCATCAAGATGCTATCTAAACGAAGTGCGCGCCATCTGGTTCCCTGCGCATTGTTCAATTCAAAAAGTTCTGGTTTGCGCCACAAAACAGTCAGCACAATTGCAACCATTATGTTGCTCCAGATTGTGAAGTAAGAAATCCAGTCAAAGAATCTTTCCCACACCTGATCTGTGCCATCGAATGAATTGCCAAGCAAAGTTGGTTCAGTCAGGTCGATATTTTCTTTGTTGGCGTAATAACCAATCAACATTAAACTGAAAGAAATACCCACAGAAACGTAGGCGACAATTGCGTTTAGGAATACCAATGATTTATTGGCGCGAGCATAATTTCTGTAAGTCATGTGAAAATTCTTGCGGTTAAATGCGAATTGGCAAGGATTAAGGAGTATTTAGTTATTACCGCGCCGTAATTAGGTGTACCGTTTAAGTGTGAAAATCGCTGTTGTAGGGGCGACAGGTCCCACCGGTCAAGAAGTTGTAAGCCAGGCATTAGCTCGCGGACATGAGGTAGTTGCATACGTTAGGCGTCCAGACGCTTTAAATAATTCAGCCAACCTAAAGGTTTTTGAAGGTCAGTTGGCCAACGTCCAAAGTATGGCGCAAGCATTCGAATCCTGTGATGTGGTGGTCTGCACACTTGGAACTCGTTCATTTAAAGAACGGAACTTCATGTCAACGAACTTGCCTTTTGTTACAAGTGCGATGAAAGCGGCTGGCATTGATCGCATTATTTTGATGAGTGCGCTTGGTGGTGGAAAAATCCCTGGCAAAGCGAATTGGTTCTCAAAAAGAATATTTGGCTTCATGTCAAAATACATTTTTGGCGATCGAACATTCTCGGAGTTGGCTCTTTCTAAGACCGGTTTGCAATGGAGTGCTGTTTATCCAGCTTTTCTTACAATTGGACCAAAACTCGATGACCCAGATGTTGTCGATATGGAAAACGTAATTAATGTTTGGGGAATGCAAATCTCTCGTGCAACCGTAGCAAGCGTCATACTAGATCTCGCCGAAGATACTTCAAAACCTAGTCGCCGAGTTGCCGTGGCTGCAAAAGGCAAAATTAAGTACTAATCCTGCGAAACTAGATACTATTTAACAATGCGCATCGTGAGCTGGAACATTCAACATCTAGAGCAATACGACCGGTCTGTTGGTTTTGAAGAAGCTCTAAACAAAATGCTTGAAGATATAAATGCAGACGTTCTGCTTTTGCAAGAAGTTGATGTAAACAAGGCTCGTACTGATCATCAAGATCAACTTGAAGCAATTTCAAATTTAATCGGCGCAGGCTTACATCAATTTAAAGAGACCAGACTGATTCCAGCCGAGGATGGCAAATATGGAATTGGAATCGCGTCTAAGGTAAAAGTAATTGAATGGCAATCTATCGATTTACCCCGTTCTCCAATTGGAAGACGAATGACTTTTGAGTTTGGCGGCGAACCGCAGACTTTTTATGTAAATGACCATTCTCGAGCTGCAATTGCTGCGGTACTTGAAACCGGTTATTGCGTTGTGAATACGCATCTTTCTTTTATGCCAATTGCAGCACACCTACAAAGCATCCGAGTAGTTTTGTGGGGAAGAAGAATTGCTAAGAGACACAACACAAAACTCGTTGTGGGTGGCGACTTTAATTTTGTGGCTTCAAGCTGGTTGCGCGCACTTGGATTAAAAGATGCAGTAATTGGAAAAACTTTTCCTGCGTGGAAGCCAGAAAAACAAATTGACCATTTCATGGTTTCAAAAGATGTACAAGTAATTGCAAACGAAATTGGAAAGCAAGGACCAATCAGCGATCATCGCTGGATTTCAATAGATACTAAATAATTTGGTGGCCCTGGCATGAATCGAACATGCGACACACGGTTTAGGAAACCGCTGCTCTATCCCCTGAGCTACAGAGCCTGATAGCGCAAGCCTAGGCGTTGTATTGCCGCAACCTGCCAGCGGCAATTTCTAGAAGGCCAAGTGCTACTAGGCGAACAGTTCTTTGGTCCTCTGAGTCTTTGCTCGAATCAACTTCTGTGAAATCTATTGCTTTGACTTGTTTGTATTTTGCAACTTCGCGAGCAATCAGACGGAGTTGGTTCGCGGTGATTCCTCCAGGAACACTTGCCGGACAAGCTGGAGCGACGGCACGATCGCAAACATCAACATCAATGTCTACATAAACATTGTCACCAGCGATGCCAATCGCATCTTTTATTATTTGGTTGATTGTGGACTTATGGATTTCACTTCGTGGAATTACCGTGATTCCTAAATCATTTGCTCGTTTTGCATACACTTGTGAATTCGCAAAGTCTGCAATTCCGATTTGCACGATTCGTTTAGGGTTTAAGCCTGCATCAATTAAACGCTTTACCGGTGAGCCGTTGCTAACACCGTCACGCAAATCAAAGTGTGCATCAAAAGTAATTAGACCTGCGCTACTTAAATCATTTTTGTTGATAGCTTTCATCACCGAATAAGTAATTGAGTTGTCGCCACCAAGTGCAACCAACAATGATTTTGGGTCATGATTTTCTGCAATGAAGTTGTAGACATTTGCTTCGCCTTCTTCGAAATCCACATCACTGATGTTTCCAAGGTCCTTGACCTTTAACTCTTGAACATCAACATCGAGGCTTAAGTTGTAAGTTGAATATCGGAGCAGGGCTTCGCGAACCGCAATTGGTGTCAGGTGAGCGTTGGTCGGGCTAATCGAAGATTTGTGGGCTAGAACCCCAACCACTTCGAGGTCCGGTTGCTCAGCGTTGGAATCGAGCCAGTGACCCGCGCGGGGCCAGTTTAGATCTTGGTGCAGGCTCATTCTCGCAAGAATAAACCACAATTGAAACGCAGTCGATACTCCCAAATCCTTGACCTTTTTCACCTAAACAGGTGCACTTCGCACATGAATACATTGCATTTACCAACTGGTCCCCGCGTTCTGACTGCCGCTCGCGGTTCTAACCTCACCGCCAAAGGCTGGGGGCAAGAAGCAGCGATTCGAATGTTGCACAACAACCTCGATCCCGCAGTGGCTGAACATCCTGAAGAACTTGTGGTTTACGGCGGAACCGGAAAAGCGGCTCGCAACTGGCAAAGCCTTGATGCAATTATTAGAACGCTTACAACATTAGAAAATGATGAAACCCTTTTGGTGCAATCAGGAAAACCAGTTGGCGTAATGCGCACCCACGAATGGGCGCCGCGAGTTTTGTTGGCAAACTCAAACTTGGTTGGAGACTGGGCAAACTGGAGTGAGTTCCGTCGGCTTGAAGAACTTGGTTTAACAATGTACGGGCAGATGACTGCAGGCTCTTGGATTTACATTGGAACCCAAGGAATTTTGCAAGGAACATATGAAACTTTTGCAGCGGTTGCACAGCAAAGTTTCAATGGCACTTTGGCCGGCACACTAACTGTGACTGCCGGTTGTGGCGGCATGGGTGGCGCACAACCTTTAGCTGTGACGATGAA
This sequence comes from Actinomycetota bacterium, assembly GCA_041158245.1. Taxonomy (GTDB): domain Bacteria; phylum Actinomycetota; class Actinomycetes; order S36-B12; family UBA5976; genus JAFMIT01. The sequence goes on from JBEBBT010000096.1 coordinate 8,379, forward strand.
TGAAGGCACTTGCTTAATGATTGATGTGGATGAAACTCGTTTGCGTCGTCGACTAGAAACTCGCTATCTCGATGAAATTGCTGACAATCTCGATGACGCAATTGCAAGGGCCGTTAAAGCAAAGAGTGAAAAGCGGGCCATTTCAATTGGGCTTGTTGCAAATGCAGCAGTTGTTTTGCCGGAACTATTAAAGCGCGATGTTCCGGTTGATATTGTGACTGATCAAACTTCAGCTCATGATCCACTTTTTTATTGCCCAATAGACACCGAGTTTTCACAAATGCGTGAAGAAGGTCGAAAAGATCCAGTCGATTTCACCAAGCGCTCTCAATATGCAATGGCTCGCCATGTTGAAGCCATGGTTGGTTTCATGGATAAAGGTGCTGTTGTGTTCGATTACGGTAATTCAATTCGTGACGAAGCGCGCAAAGGTGGGTTCGACCGAGCTTTCGATTTCCCAGGATTTATTCCTGCATACATCCGTCCACTTTTCTGCGAAGGCAAAGGGCCATTTAGATGGGTTGCGCTTTCCGGTGATGCAAAAGATATTCATCGCACTGACCAAGAAATCTTGAAACTATTTCCAGACAACGATCATTTGCGTCGCTGGATTAACTTGGCGCAAGAAAGAGTTGAATTCCAAGGTCTTCCAGCTCGAATTTGTTGGCTTGGTTATGGCGAGCGCGATAAAGCCGGAGATGCCTTCAATAATTTGGTTAAAAAGGGAGAAGTTTCTGCACCAATTGTGATTGGTCGAGACCACTTAGATTGCGGATCGGTTGCATCTCCTTATCGAGAATCCGAAGCAATGCTTGATGGTTCAGATGCAATTGCTGACTGGCCACTATTGAATGCAATGGTCAACATCGCATCGGGAGCATCTTGGGTCTCAATTCATCACGGCGGTGGTGTTGGAATCGGGCGCTCAATTCACGCTGGACAAGTGAGCGTTGCGGATGGAACTGCTTTAGCTGCTGAAAAACTACAGCGAGTGCTTACCAATGATCCTGGAATGGGTGTTATTCGCCATGTTGACGCAGGATACGAACATGCGGTTGAGGTTGCACACGAAAAGCATGTCCAAGTTCCAATGATGGATTAGAAGTGGGTTCAAAGTTATTTGTTAACGCAAAACAGATTGTTACAAATTCTTCTGGATTGCTTTACGAACTCGATGTTTTAGAAGAATCTGCATTACTAATTGAGGACGGCCAAATTAGTTGGATTGGGAATCAATCCGAAGCGCCATCGGCTGATGAAGTTATTGATTGTGTAGGAAAGGTAATCATTCCTGGATTTGTCGATAGCCACACTCACCTGATCTTTGGGGGAGATCGAAGCGATGAGTTCGCAGCCAGAATGGCGGGACAAAGTTATTCGGCCGGTGGAATCAATTTCACAGTTGAAAAAACCCGATCCGCTAGCGATGAGGAGTTGCGCACAAATGCAGCATCATTGATTGCAGAAATGTATTCAACCGGAACAACAAGTTTTGAAATTAAATCAGGCTATGGCCTCACTTTGCAGGATGAAATCCGTTCGTTGAGGATTGCAAAAGAATTCACCGATTATGTGACTTTGATGGCGGCGCACGTGGTACCGAAGGAATTTGAAAATAATCGCACTGAATACGTTAAATTGATTATTAATCAGATTCTGCCTGCTGCAAAAGGCATTGCGAAGTTTGTTGATTCTTTTTGTGAAACCGGTGCTTTCACGCTAGAAGAATCAAGTGAGATATTAAAGGCTGCAAAATCCCTCGGATTTGTTTGCAAGATTCATGCAAATCAACTTTCCCGATCTGAAAGCATTAATTTAGCCAGTGAATTAAATGCAGTATCGGTGGATCACGTCACATACTTCAATGAAAGTGATATCAAGGAACTGAAGAACTCAGGGATAGTTGCAACTCTTCTGCCTGCAACCGAGTTCTCAACCAACAGTCCCTACCCAGATGCTAGAAAGCTAATTGATGGTGGAGTAACCCTCGCCATTGCAACAAATTGCAATCCAGGCAGCAGCTTTACAACTTCTATGCCTTTTTGTATTGCAGTTGCAGTGCGTGAAATGAACTTCAGTATTGAGCAGGCACTTTGGGCAGCCACCAAAGGTGGGGCAATGGCACTTGGCGACGAGACTAAGGGAAAACTGGTTGTTGGTGGTCAAGCCGATTTCGCAATTTTGGCTGCGCCATCTTATGTTCACCTGGCCTACCGCCCGGGTGTTAATCTGGTTGAAGCGACCTATAAGAATGGTGAAGTAGTTTTTGCTAAAGGTGGAAAATGAAAACTGTAATTCTGAATTCAAGCAATGTTTCATTTGAAGATGTAATTGCGGTTGCACGTTACGATGCCAAAATTGAGATTTCGCAAGACGCACTTGTCGCGATGGAAAAATCTCGCGCGCACATCGAAGCAATGGCGCAATCAGATGTACCTGTGTACGGTGTATCGACCGGATTTGGTGCATTGGCAAACCGGCATATTTCCCCTGCAGATCGCAAACAATTGCAACGTTCACTTATTCGCTCACACGCTGCAGGAACTGGAAATCCGGTTGAGCGAGAGGTAGTTCGTGCGCTGATGTTCTTGCGACTAAAGACTCTGGCCAGTGGTCGCACTGGAATTCGACCAGTTGTGGCTCAAACGATGGCGCAAATATTGAATGCCGGAATTACGCCAGTTGTTCGCGAATTTGGTTCACTTGGATGCAGCGGAGATTTAGCTCCGCTTTCGCATTGCGCGCTTGTGTTGATGGGTGAGGGTGAAGCTGTCGATGCAAACGGAATTGAAAAACCAGTACCGCAGCTATTTAAAGAAGCGGGCATTGATCCCGTGGAATTGCAAGAAAAAGAAGGTCTCGCATTAATCAACGGCACAGATGGAATGCTTGGAATGTTGATTCTCGCACTGCATGACGCAAATCAACTTCTAGACGCAAGTGACATCATCACTGCAATGAGCATCGAAGGGCTGCTAGGAACAGATGCAGTTTTTCGTCCCGAATTACACCAACCACTTCGATCTCATCCAGGTCAAACACTTTCGGCAGCACGGATTTATGCTGCATTAAA
>JBEBBT010000097.1:0-6778 GCA_041158245.1 Actinomycetota bacterium
ATTCAGCCAACCGCAGACTCTTACCAAATTGGAAACTACCTCGGAGCTTTGCGCTACTGGCTTGAGATGCAAGATTCAAATGACTGCTTCTACATGATTGCAGACATGCATGCATTGACGGTTTCACCATCGCCAGAAGAAATGCATCACCGTACTTTGTCTTCATTCGCTCAACTGATCGCACTTGGTCTAGACACCGACAAATCCACACTGTTTGTGCAATCTCAAGTTAGTCAGCACGCAGAATTGATGTGGGTTTTGTCTTGCCTAACTGGTTTTGGCGAGGCTGGTCGCATGACTCAGTTCAAAGATAAGTCGCAAAAAGCCGGAAGTGATTCGACCAACGTCGGATTGTTCACCTACCCAATCTTGCAGGCTGCAGATATTTTGATTTATCAAGCAGATGCAGTGCCAGTCGGTGAAGATCAGCGCCAACACCTTGAACTAACTCGTGACTTGGCGCAGCGATTTAACTCCCGCTACAAGCAAACTTTTGTTGTGCCAAAACCACACATCGTTAAAGACACCGCAAAAATCACCGATCTTCAAGAACCAACCGCGAAGATGAGTAAGTCACTTCCATCTGGCTGTGTTTTCTTACTTGAACCACTCAAGACGATTGAAAAGAAGATTAAGTCCGCAGTGACCGACTCAGAAACTGAAATCCGATTTGATCCAGAAAACAAACCTGGGGTTTCAAATCTACTAACGATTCTTTCTGCTTTTAGTGGTAAAACTATCGACGAGCATGTGCAAGAAATGCAAGGCCAGATGTACGGAACCCTGAAAAAGGAAGTAGCTGAAGCGGTCCTTGCTTTCGCTGAACCATTCCAACAAAAGACAAATAGTTTGTTGGCAGATAAAGCGGAGTTAGCTCGACTTCTACAAGCCGGTTCCCAAAAAGCTAGTGCAGTAGCAGACGAAACCTTGAGCAAGGTTTACGACGCAATCGGCTTTGTTCGCTAAATTAGTTTTTGCTAATTACTTCTGGAAAAGCATTGCGCGCTTCACATCGTGAATCGCTTGAGTAACCTGAATTCCACGCGGGCAAGCTTCTGAACAGTTAAAGGTTGTGCGGCAGCGCCAGACACCTTCTTTGTCATTCAAAATTTCAAGACGCTTTGCAGCACCAGAATCGCGGGAGTCAAAGATGAAGCGATGTGCGTTGACAATTGCTGCTGGACCAAAGTAGTTGCCATCTGTCCAAAAGACTGGGCAAGAAGTGGTGCAAGCAGCGCACAAAATGCACTTTGTGGTGTCATCGAACTTCGCACGATCTTCAATTGATTGCAGGCGTTCTTTAGCCGGTTCATGGCCTTCAGTAATCAAGAACGGCATAACCTCGCGGTAAGCCTTGAAGAAAGGTTCCATGTCTACGACTAGGTCTTTTTCAAGTGGCAAGCCCTTAATAGCTTCAACGGTCACAGGCTTTGAGATATCCAAATCTTTAACAAGCGTTTTGCATGCAAGGCGGTTTAGGCCATTGATGCGCATTGCGTCTGAACCACAGATTCCGTGACCGCATGAACGGCGGAAAGTTAATGAACCGTCAACATCACCCTTGATTTGGTGAAGCGCATCAAGAATGCGATCGGTTGGGTAGCACGCAATTACATAGTCTTCCCAGCGTGGTTCTTGATCAACTTCTGGATTGAAGCGGCGGATTCGGAATGTGACATCCGAAGTCTTAAGTGCATCTATTGTCTTTGACATTAGTACTTACGCTCCATCGGTTGGTAACGGGTGATGACTACTGGTTTGTAATCCAGTCTCACACCATCTTCTGATTTGTAGGCCATTGTGTGTTGCATGAAGTTTTTGTCATCGCGAGTTGGGTAATCTTCACGAGCGTGACCACCACGAGTCTCGCGACGTTCAAGAGCGCTGACTACTAGCACTTCTGCAAGATCTAGCAAGAAACCTAGCTCAATTGCTTCAAGCAAATCGGTGTTGTAGCGAAGTCCGCGATCCATGATGCCGACATTCTTATAACGTTCACGAATTGAACGAACATCTGAAAGTGCTTGCTTCAAAGTTTCTTCAGTTCGGTAAACCTGTGCGTTCAAGTCCATTGTTTCTTGAAGTTCGCGACGCAGGATGTGAACACGTTCACTACCGTTGCTGTTGCGGAACTTTTCCATCATTTCTTGAACTTGTGCGGCACTGTTTTCTGGAAGTTCTGGCCATTCTGCATTGTTTGCATATTCGGCTGATGCAACACCTGAACGCTTACCGAAGACGTTGATGTCTAGAAGTGAGTTGGTGCCAAGTCGATTTGCGCCGTGAACAGAAACGCAAGCAACTTCACCGGCTGCGAATAGGCCAGGAACAACATCAGTGTTGTTGCGAAGCACACGAGTTTCAACATCGGTTGGAACGCCACCCATTGCGTAGTGAGCGGTTGGGAACACTGGAACAAGTTCCTTAACTGGGTCAACACCAAGGTAGGTGCGGGCGAACTCAGTGATGTCTGGAAGCTTGGCTTCGATCTGTTCTTTTGGAAGGTGAGTGAGGTCTAGGTAAACATAATCTTTGCGTGGACCTGCACCTCGGCCTTCACGAACTTCTTGCACCATTGCACGCGCAACCATGTCGCGTGGTGCCAAGTCTTTAATTGTTGGTGCGTAACGTTCCATGAAACGTTCGCCTGATTCGTTGCGCAAGATGCCACCTTCGCCGCGCGCACCTTCGGTTAGCAAAACGCCAAGACCTGCAAGTCCGGTTGGATGGAATTGGTAGAACTCCATGTCTTCGAGCGGAAGACCCTTGCGGTAAACCACACCCATTCCGTCGCCGGTCAAAGTGTGTGCGTTTGATGTGGTCTTGAAAACTTTTCCAAAACCACCAGTTGCAAACACAACTGATTTTGCGTGGAACACGTGAATCACACCAGTGGATAGTTCAACTGCAACTACACCAGCTGCGCGTGGTTCGCCTTTGGATTCATCAAGCAATAAATCGAGAACGTAGAACTCGTTGAAGAATTCAACTTCTTGCTTGATGCAGTTCTGATAAAGCGTCTGCAAAATCATGTGGCCAGTGCGGTCTGCTGCATAGCAAGATCGACGCACTGCAGCTTCACCGTGGTTGCGAGTGTGGCCACCGAAACGGCGCTGATCGATTTTGCCTTCAGGAGTGCGGTTGAATGGAAGACCCATTTTTTCAAGATCGATTACTGCATCAATTGCTTCTTTGCACATTACTTCAGCAGCATCTTGGTCGACTAGGTAGTCGCCACCTTTAACTGTGTCGAAGGTGTGCCATTCCCAGTTGTCTTCTTCTACGTTTGCAAGTGCTGCACACATACCGCCTTGAGCAGCCCCTGTGTGAGAACGAGTTGGGTAGAGCTTGGTCAAAACTGCAGTGTTTGCATTCTTACTTGCTTCGAGTGCTGCGCGCATACCTGCACCGCCAGCACCGACAATCACAACATCGAACTTGTGAACTTCAACCACTTCTACAACCTTAGATATTTGGATCGAATGTGAAAATTACGTATGTGCCGAGAATCAAAATGAAAACACAGGCACTGAATAAAACTGTCTTTAACCAAAAACGAGTTTGGTCGCGTTCGGCATAGTCATTAATGATGGTTCGCAAACCATTAGTTCCATGAATCATTGCTAGCCAAAGCTGCAACAAATCCCACATTTGCCAAAACGGACTTGCATAACGGCCAGCAACGAATGCGAAGTTGATTCGTTGAACGCCGCCATCCAAAATATTCATAATGAACAAGTGGCCTAAAACTAGGAAAACAAGAATCAAACCGGAAACGCGCATGAACACCCATGACACCATTTCGAAATTGGTGCGGGAGCGTTGACGACTACGAGGTGCATCTAAAACTGGTGAACTCATGCGCCAACTCCAAATACGGTTTCAAGTGTGTGTTTCATCATGTAGTAAGCGCCTGGAACCATGATCGCAAACAAAAGAACCATGATTGACCACAACATCACGCGGTGATATTTCGGACCCTTGGACCAGAAATCAACCAACACGATTCGCACACCATTTAGTGCGTGGAACAAAACTGCACCAACTAGTCCAACCTCAAGTAGGTTGACGATTGGAGTTTTGTAGGTGTCGATAACTGCGTCATAAAGTTCTGGATCTACGCGAATGAGTGCTGTGTCCAAAACATGCACGAATAAAAATAAGAAAACCGCGACACCAGTGATGCGATGGGCCACCCAGGACCACATGCCTTCACGGCCACGGTAGAGCGTTCCGGTTTTTCCCGCCACGGGCGAGCCTCCTTGAGCTGAATATGAGGCAAGACTACCCGCCATCCATGAGCGAAGCCGGGTGAGTTCGGACGTGAACCGAGCCACATTTATAAGCGGGTTAGAGGTCTTCGAAAGCCATTTTCTTCAGGTCTTCGCCAGCCAATCGGTAGACGGTCCACTCATCCATCGCAACCGCACCATGAGCTTTGTAGAAGTCGATGGACGGCTGGTTCCAGTCCAAAACCCACCACTGAAAACGACCATAGCCGCGCTCAACGCAGAGCTTGGCCAAAGTTTTGAGCAGTGCCTTACCAATGCCTAAACCACGATGCTTAGGTTTTACAAAAAGATCTTCAAGATAGATGCCGTGCACGCCCTGCCAGGTGGAGTAATTCAAAAACCAAATCGCAATTCCAACTACTTCATCTTCAACAGTTGCCACATGTGCGAAAGCTGCCGGCTGGCCTGATCCGGATTTGTCGCCAGTGAACAGAGCGGCGTGTAAATCAGCCTCGGTTGCATCAACCGCATCAGGCTCTTTTTCGTAGATTGCTAATTCAATTATTAGTTGATGAATGGCTGGGACATCTGCCGGTGTTGCTTCGCGGATTTGAAAAGTCATGCACGGAGGCTAGCGACTACTGCTTTGAAGTCATACCTTCGCGGATTGTCGCAACCAAAGCCAGAAGTTCTGCACGAGTCATTTCCGAGATTTTCTTGTCTTTGGGAAGTGGGGTTAAAACTATTTCTTGTTTCTTTTGATTTTCAGACATAATTAAAGCGCCTTCATCGCATCAATTGCGTTTTTGAGTGGGAAAAGTAAGGTCTTTGTTACTTCTCTTGATTCCAGAACTTTGTAGATTTCTTCGTAGTACCAGATGATTGATTCGCGGTCCGAATTGAATCGCTTCCACAGTTCTTCTTTGTGGATTTGCAAATCAGTGACGATGGAGCGAGCGTTATGAGTTTTGTCTGCTGCCGTCACAATTAGAACATCAGAACTTGTATCAGCAAGATGTTTGATGTGTGCATCTTTGCGATTTTTCCACGGAGCTTTCTTCTCTGGGTCTTCCGTCAACGAATCGCTGCAACCGCGAACTATGGATTCAACTCGAGGCCCAAACTTTTTACGAATTTTGGCAAGTGCTTTTTCGCCACCACAATCTTCGGCAACGTCATGAAGAAGGGCAGCAATTACTTGTTCTTCATCGCCTCCGGCTTCGAGGACAAGTGACGCGACACCAATTGGGTGGCAGATGTAAGGAATGGTCGTAGATTTTCGAGCATCATCTTTGTGCATCTTGTTTGCGAACTTCATAGCTTTATGAAAGTTATCTGTTAAGTGAATGGCTGGCAGATCTTTTTCTTTTGTCATGTTTCCCCCTGTGTGAGTACAGGATGACCCTACATTCGCGACCTGACGCTTATCCCAGAATATGTTTTACAGAATTTATTTCAACGATAAATAAAAAGTGAGGGCAACCTTTCGGTCACCCTCACTTGAAGTTCTTGCGAATTACGCCTTCTTGGTTTCCCAGAAGATCGCGTCGATTTCTTCGATCTTCTTGATTAGCTCATCCGCTTTTGCAACATCGTTGGTGCCTTTGGTTCCGGCAGCACCAGCTAGTTTGGTTGCAGTGTTGAAAAGTTCGTGAAGTTGTGGGTATTTTTCAAAGTGATTTGGCTTGAAGTAGTCAGTCCATAGAACCCATAGGTGTTCTTTGACCATGTGGCTACGTTCTTCTTTGATTGATACAGCGCGAGCTTTGAAATCAGCGTCATCTGAAGCGTGGTATTTCTCCATGCAAGCCTTAACAGACTTTGCTTCGATAAGCGCTTGAGCTGGGTCATACACACCGCAAGGTAGATCGCAGTGAGCTGAAACTGTTTGAATCTTAAGCATGTTTCCTCCGGAAGTTGAGGGTCGGCAGACTACCGCTGTGTTGAAGTTTTGGCAGGTTCGGATAGCCCGGGTGCAGGGCACTTCAATGTTGCCAACCTTGAAGCCAGGCCAACTCATCTTTTATTCGGTTGGGGTTGAGCCAGCAGTCGGGGATGTGGTGGTTGCGCGGAATCCTGAAACAGGTCGACTGATTGTTAAGCGGCTGACCAAGATTGAATCTGATGGCTACTGGCTTGAAGGCGATGCGTTGAATCCCGCAACTGCTGCATCAAGTTCTGACTCGTGGGTTTTTGGTGCAGTTGCGCGCAATGCGATTGTTGGAGTTGTTGTATATCCGAAAGCTTAAGAGTCGCCTAAGCGGCTTAATGCATCTTCGTATTTCGGCAGTTCAGAATCCAGAATTAAGTCTGTAATTCGATTCGACAACTCCTCTTCGGTCAGAGATTCATCAACATTGAATCCCTGTAATTCTGCGAGTCGTTGCCTGAGTGCTTTCATGTCCCCTGTATCTGGCATTCAGTGATTCTATTGAAAATTCTCACATTAATTTTTGGTTGTGGATAACTTGAAGCACGAGCTTAATTACTCAATTGTTGTGGGCAGGTAGTTCCTCAAGGAACGGTGCAATCACTGCAGCATCTCC
>JBEBBT010000098.1:0-24991 GCA_041158245.1 Actinomycetota bacterium
AAGTTACCCTCGATTGGTTGTCTGTAAGTTAATTAAGCCTTACCTTGATTTGCCACTGCGGCGGCAGCAGTTGCTGCAGCTTCTGGGTCTAGGTACTCGCCACCTTTAACAATTGGTTTTAGGTTTGCATCTAGTTTGTAAACCAATGGAATTCCAGTTGGAATATTCAAAGCCGCAATACCTTCATCACTGATTCCATCTAGATGCTTCACAAGTGCGCGAAGTGAATTTCCATGAGCGGTAACTAAAACAACTTTGCCAGCTTTCAGGTCCGGAACAATGCTGCTTTCCCAGTAGGGAATCATTCGAGCCACCACATCTTTCAGACATTCAGTTGCTGGAAGTTCTTTACCTGCAATGTCTGCATAGCGAGGATCGTTTGTTTGTGCGTATTTGTCATTTGGATCGATTGCTGGCGGTGGAACATCGTATGAACGACGCCAAAGTTGAAACTGTTCTTCGCCGTATGCTTCAAGGGTTTGCTTCTTGTCTTTTCCTTGCAATGCGCCGTAGTGACGTTCGTTCAACCGCCAGGACCGTGAAACTGGAATCCAATGGCGATCGCATGCATCTAGTGCAATTTGTGCAGTTCGGATGGCGCGACGCAGAAGGGAAGTATGAAGTACATCAGGAAGTACGCCCGCTGCCTTTAGAAGTTCACCACCGCGTTTAGCTTCGGTTTCGCCTTTTTCAGAAAGATTAACATCTACCCAGCCGGTAAATAAATTAAGCGCATTCCATTCACTTTCACCGTGACGGAGCAAAATTAATGTGTAAGTATTTTCGGTCATGGGGCAAGTCTGCCGTATTGAAAATTGCAAAGTAGGTCAGGCTTTAAATCTGCGTTTTTCGTGTGCAACTACGCCGTAAGTTTCCATTGATTTACGATAGGTCTCAAGTAATGCATCTGCAGTAACAGTCCAAGAGAACTTACTCGCATGGTTGATTGCATTTTGACTCATCTGCGCCCTAAGTTCTGGTTTTTCAAGCAATTGCAGGATTGTCTTTGCCCAGTTTTTTGGTTGGTGATTTCCAAGCAATAAACCTGAATAATCATTTTTTACTGCAGTAACTAATCCACCCACGGCAGCTGCAACTACTGGAGTGCCACAAGCTTGTGCTTCGACTGCAACCAAACCAAATGACTCTGAATGAGATGGAACTACAACTAAATCAGCGGCACGATAGAGATCAACTAGTTCATTGGCTGGCCGCGGATGTAGGAATTCCACCATTGGACTAATTCCAAGTTTCGATGCTAAATCTGAAAGTGACTGAGGGTGCTCAAGTCCAGTTCCAGATGGACCACCGCAAATCAGAACTTTTAGTTTTGATTGAACGTTCGGGCGCATCTTGATTAATTCGGCTACAGCTTTGAGCAAAACATCAGGTGCTTTTAAAGGCTGAATGCGACCGACGAACAGCAATACAAAATCATCAACAGCGAGTTGCATCTTTGCGCGGGCATTCTCTTTACCTTCACCACGATTAAAAACATCGAGGTCAACTCCAGGGTGAATAACATCAACCCGTTGCGCATCTGCTTCGTAGTGTTCAATAAGTTCTGCTGCTTCTCTATGTGTGTTTGCTACGAGTCTCGTAGCAACATCTACAACTTGTTCTTCACCAATTACGCGCACTGCTGGTTCAGGTGTATCGCCTTCGGCTAGTGCCAAGTTCTTAACTTTTGCCATCGTGTGCATTGTGTGAACAAGTGGAACCTGCCAGCGTTCACTGGCAAGCCAACCAACCTGACCGCTCAACCAATAGTGTGAATGCACAAGGTCATATGCACCTTCTGGAAGTTTGGCTTCTTCACGCATCACACCAGCTGTTACTGCACAAAGTTGTCCTGGCAAATCATTTTTCTGTAAACCACCGTATGGACCAGCTTCAATGTGGTGAACAGTTACGCCAGGAAAAGCTTCGACTTTCGCAGGTAATTCTGGAGAAGTCGAACGAGTGAAAATATCTACCGCAACATTTTGCATTGCTAATCGTTTTGCGGTTTCGGCAACATAAACATTCATACCACCAGCATCGCCGGTACCAGGATTATCGAGTGGCGAAGTGTGCACACTTAATACTGCAATTCGCGAAACATTATTTTTGCGTAAACGATTTGTCATTTTTCTTCACCTTGCAAATCGCTAACGCCGTAAACTTCACCAGTCACCACAAAAGCGACTCGTCTAGCAATTGTTACTCCGTGATCTGCAAATCTCTCGTAATAACGAGAAAGCAGTGTGACATCGATTGCAGCTTCGACTCCGTGTTTCCATTTTGGATCAAGCACTAAAGTAAATAGTTGTCGGTGAATTCGGTCCATTTCCGAATCTTCTTTTGTCATGTCAGCTGCATATTGCAAATCGCCTGAAGCGATTACTTTGCCTGTTTGTTTCACAATAGAGTTTGCAATCTCACCCATCTGGGCAAATGTGTCTGCTAAGTCTTCTGGGACGCTAACATTTGGAAATCGCAATCTGGCTTGTTTGGCAACATGCGCTGCGAGATCACCCATCCGCTCAAGTGTGGTGGACATTCGCAAACTTGCAACGGTCATTCGAATGTCATCGGGGGTAAGTCCTGGGGTTTCGAGGATTTCAAGACAATTTTCTTCAATGCTGTTATTGATTTCATTGATTTGGGCATCGTCTGAGATCACCTGTTCGGCAAGGTGTACATCTGCTGACAAAAGGGCCTCGGTGGCGCAGGACATAGCGACCTGAACGAGACTCGTCATTTCGACGAGATTGTTCTGCACTCTGCGCAGACGCTCGTTAGTCAGATTTTCCATTTTGCCTCGATTTCAGGGTTCAAGGATAGAGCGATAAGGGTGCTTGGGTTAATTTATGGAAACCTAAGGTGAACTCTCACCGAACAAGTGCCGATATTCGCAATCTTGAGGTTAACAATGCTGAGTTTCAACCTAGTCTTGGCTTGTGTCTGAAGGCTTTATTTCAGTTAAGGGAGCAGCGGTCTCCGGCGAGGTCGCGCGCATTTTGGAACTTCTGCCGCAGGCCTGGTTTATTGCAGATGCCGAAGGTGATGTATTGCAAGCCTCACCCCGCGCTTTTGAGTACGGCTTGATTGTCCTTGAGCGGATTGAAGAGTTTCAAACCCGTGAATTGATTGCCGAAGTACAGGCCAAAGGCGTGCAACAAGAACGTGAGCTTGTTATCCCACGCACCCGAACCCATGCAGATCAAACACTTCTTTTTCGCGTAACCCCAATTACCGAATCCGCAGTTTTGGTCTTGATTGAAGACGTAACTCAAGAAAGAATTCTTGATGTTATCCGCAGAGATTTTGTTGCAAACGTTTCACACGAACTTAAGACACCAGTTGGTGCCCTTTCGTTACTAGCAGAAGCAATTCAAAGTGCAATTGATGACCCAGAGAAAATTTTGCATTTTGCATCCCGCATGCACCATGAGGCAGAACGGCTTGCAACCTTGGTTGGTGATTTAATTGATCTTTCACGGTTGCAAAAACATGATGGAAGCACAAACTTTGAACTCATCTCAGTTGACGATTTAGTAACAGTTGCACTAGACGACGTGCAAATGCTTGCCACCGCCAAAAATATTGAAATAGTTGTAGGTGGTACCGGCAATCTTCAAGTGAATGGAAATCGTAATCAACTAATTTCAGCTCTCCGAAATTTACTTACTAACGCAATTCACTATTCCCATGATGGAACACGAGTTGCTATTGGAACTCGTGCAGTAGATGAATACGTGGAAATCAGTGTGGTCGACCAGGGAATGGGTATTCCAGCATCTGAATCAGAAAGAATTTTCGAACGCTTTTACCGAGTAGACCCGGCTAGAAGTCGCGTTACTGGTGGAACAGGTCTTGGACTATCGATTGTCAAACACGTTTGCGTTGAACATGGCGGCGAATGCACGGTTTGGAGCCAGGAAGGGCATGGTTCCACTTTCACAATGCGATTGCCAAACCCAGATTTAAATCAAAGCAACATCTCAAATAAGGAGAATGCGTAATGACCCGAGTACTTGTTGTTGAGGATGAAGAGTCATTTCGCGAGGCACTTGAGTTCATGCTCAGTAAAGAAGGCTTTGAAGTTGCACTCGCTGCAACTGGAACTGATGCGTTAGTTGAATTTGATCGCAATGGAGCAGACTTAATTTTGCTTGACTTGATGTTGCCAGGAATGAGTGGCACCGAAGTTTGTCGAACAATTCGCACCAAATCTAAAGTGCCAATCATCATGGTCACTGCAAAAGCTGATGAAGTGGACAAAGTTGTAGGTCTTGAAATTGGTGCAGATGATTATGTGACTAAGCCGTTTAGCTCACGGGAATTAGTAGCAAGAATTCGGGCTGTTTTGCGTCGCAATTCAGATTTTGAAGAAGAACCAGAAGTTTCAACACTTGAAGTTGGCCCTGTTCGAATTGATATTGAGCGTCACAAAGTTTCAGTTCGTGGCGAAGCTATTTCTTTGCCATTGAAGGAATTTGATTTATTGGAACTTTTAATGCGCAATGCCGGTCGAGTTTTGACTCGAGGTCAGTTGATTGATCGAGTTTGGGGAAGCAACTACGTTGGTGACACCAAAACTCTTGATGTTCACATCAAACGGTTACGTGCAAAAATAGAACAAGACCCCGCAGAACCAGTTCATATTCTGACTGTGCGAGGTCTTGGATATAAATTTGAGAATTAACTAGCTGCAGCGAATGCAGAAGGATCAACTGACTCGTACATTTCAGTATTAGCAAATACGAGTGCATCGGTTTTTACGAAACCACTTTCGCTAAATGAGAATTGGACTTTTGAAATCGCACCAACTGTTGGCAAGGCTGCATCTGTTTTATTTAGAAGCGCACCAAGTGGAGCGGTGAAACTAATTGAGGTTGAAGATCTTGGTGCAATTGCAATTCCATCCATCACAACTGGAGCGCCTGAAGTTGTATCAACGAACTCCACAAGGTGACCATCAACGCTTGCTCCAACAAGTGTCTCGACCTCGAGGCTGGAGTTAATGATTACTGCAGTCAAAACTGCGTTGGTGCCGTCACTGATTACAAGAACTTCTTGAATCTTTAGATCGCCCAAAACCACATCTGCACCGCTACCCGCTGGCGCCATGGTGGCGGTGTGTGGGACTGAGCCATAACCACAAGCCGACAGTGAAAATATGAGTGAAAGAGCTAGAAAAATCTTTGTAATCGAACGCATGGCCCAAGGCTAGCGCACTCAGGATTTTTGGAGTGGCGAGCCATTTTTACTCACAAAAGGGCCGATTTTTTAGCGTTCAGAAGGGCCGCAAACTCGGGGTAAACTTGCCGCCTATTCGAAAGGCTCTGCAACCTATGGCTTTCAAAAAAGGCGAAACAGTCGTTTACCCTCACCACGGTGCTTCAACCATCGTAGACATTTCCAAGAAGACCGTAAACGGTCGTGAAATGGAATTCTTGATTTTGGAGGTACAGGCGGGTGGACTTCGTATCGAGGTGCCATCAGGTAATGCCGAATATGTGGGTGTTCGCGACGTTGTTAGCAAAGAAGGTCTGCAAGATGTTTTCAATATCTTGCGCCAGCCTTACATTGAAGAGCCAACCAACTGGTCTCGTCGCTACAAAGCAAACGTTGAAAAGATTGCATCTGGAGATGTAATCAAAGTTGCTGAAGTTGTTCGCGACCTCTACCGCCGCCAAGAAGATCGTGGTCTTTCAGCAGGCGAGAAGCGAATGTTGCAAAAAGCAATCCAAATTTTGAGCTCTGAAGTTGCCTTGGCACAGAAGTCTGACGATGTTGCCGCAACTGAAAAAATCATGGAAGTACTTGCTGCTTAATTGCCGCAACTCTTGAGAGCTGGTTTATGGCAACTCAATCTGGGCTAAGTGTCCATGTAGTAATTGCTGTTGAATCAGAATTAGCACTTCTGCCACTCGGTTCTAACACAATCGCAGGAACTGCAGTGCTTCGCGCCCAATCAGCAAGTTGCAAACCAAACGTAAGTATTTGGATAAAACCTGAATTGCGCGATAAGTGGAATGACTTGGATCGCAAGCTCCGTAAACCTTGCGAAGTCGAATCAGTCGAAACTTTATTTGACGTAGCTATGAATTCAAAAGCAGATGTTTTGATGATTCACGAAGCGCAACGACCATTGACCTTGAATTTAACTTTTGATCGAGTCGCAAATCAAATTTCTGAAGAAATAACTGCCGCTCGTCCAGCACATATCGTGGTTGATACGTTGAAGATTGTTGACGACAAGCGAATTGTCACAGGAACTGTGAATCGCGATTTAGTTCAATCGCTCACTTCACCCGAAGCTTATTTACGGAAAGCTATCACTGGCCATAATGAAAATGGCTGGACTTACACAACTGGTTTTGGTGCCACGGAATTAGTTCGCGGAGACCAGGAGTCTTTGAAGGTACGTGCACCAGAAGATGTGCAGCTAGTTGAATCCTTCTTAGTTTGGCAAACCAAAGTTAATTAGTCGTCTTTTGGCTTTCGAAGTTCTTTGGCCTCTTCAATAAATTTCTTCGGTTGTTTGCGAATCGCTTTTGGAAGTCCAGTAAATAAATATCCTGGATCAGTAAGAAGTCGACGCACAATTCGCCATGGTTTGGTTGCTAAGCGATGTTCAAGGTCTTTTACATATGCTTTGCGAAGATCATGTGTGTCATGACGCATAACAGCACCGCATGATGAGCATTTAGCAGTGGCAAGCAAACGGCCGGCGTATGTAACTTGATGTTCTGTCTCACGATTACACATTGCGCAAAGCAAAACTGCGAATTGTTTTTGGCTATCAGGCATATCGCATCACTTCAGACTGTAGGAGTTGCTGGCTAGGAGGTGTTCCACCATAACCAGATCTTGCGGATAGGTAACTTTGATGTTGAGTGCAGTTCCACGAACGCATTCAACTTTCAATTTTGGGTAATACTTTTCCATGCACATCGAGGTATCACTACCTTCAAAATTGTCAGCACCGGCTTTTCGGTAAGCATCGAGTATTTCCTTGGCACTAAAAACTTGAGGTGTTTGAACGCGAACAATTTCTGCATCGTGGGCAGAGCCGTGCAGCACTGCAGTTTCCAAATAGGGAAGCGCGCCACCATTGTTTTCGGCAGCACTCACAATGTTTCGAATCAATGTTGGGCCAGCCAGAGGACGAGCACCATCGTGAATTAAAACTAGTTTGCAATCGCCCGATTCAATACTTGGTGCGAGGTATTCAAGTGCGCGTGATTCAGATCCGTGCCGAGAGTTTCCGCCATCCACGATGTCGACAGGCACTGGCACATGCTTTGCAAAAACTTCGCGAGCGAATTCGCGTTCAGATTGGTGAACCACTAAAACGTAGCGGTCAAAGAGTTCGGTTTCGATGAGCCATTTAAAGCTCCAAGTTGCTAATTCACGTCCTCCGAGCGGAAGCCAAACCTTGTTGGTTCCCGCTCCGAGGCGTGTACCGCTACCAGCAGCCAGAACTACAGCAGTTCGGCCAGTCTGGTGGCGATTAATTTTCATTACAGTCCTAAAGCATCCATCTCTTTACGGAGCGCAACGATAGTTTGTGTTTCATCGATGTCCACATCGTCCCAAGTGATTAGGTGATCGATTGGCAAATCGCGCTTCACAGTTGCACCTTGAAGCAGACCGATTGGGACCAAGTTGTCTCGCTTTGCATCTTCTTTACGATCTGCAACAGCTCGCATTGAATATCCACCAATGCTGTCAATCTTGTCGCCAACCGCATGTGCCTTCTTTGTTGATGCAACAACTTCAGTCATGCGGGATGTGCAAGCGAATGATGCTTTACCTTCAACGAGCATTTCTGCAACAGTGATTGGAGCTTCCACACTTGCAAGGTGGTATGGACGGTAGAGAGAGAAATAAGGACCAGGTCCCATTCCTAGGTAAGACATTTCATGAGCCACGTATGGCTTGTCTGTCTTTACGACCACAAAAACACCTGGCGCAACATCGCCGGTGCAGTAATCAACTACACCAGTTTCTTCTAGTACACCGCCGGCTTCGGTTGGTGCAAATACATTGTGCAAGGTTTTAACAGTTGCTGCTGGTCCAATCATTCCGCGCTTGGTTAGTTTCAAACCAGTTGCGTTTGCTAGTGCTGACATTTCAATCATGGTCTTTGAACCATCAGTGAAAGAGCACAGCATCTTTGGATTCATTTGCTTTTGCGCTGCACGTTCTGCAACTGTGTCTGGATTTGAGTGCGGTTCGAATGGATTGTTCTTACCTTTGCCAGCCATCACGATTTCGAAAGATAAATCGCGAGCGAATTCCACCAAGTACAGCGCTTCTACAGGTTCGTCGCCGTGGCAGACTGAGTAAAGCACGCCATTTTCGGCAGCCATCTTGGTAAGTAGTGGTCCAATGGTTACATCCATTTCAACGTTCAAAACGGCTACGTGCTTCTTAGCCTTTAGGCATGCAGAAGTAACGCGAGCACCAATTTCTGGAACACCAGTAGCTTCAACAACGACATCAACATCAAGTTGTGCAATCAAAGTTGCGTCGGTGGTGCCAACTGGTTGTCCTTTTGCAATTGCAGCATTAAGTGCTGCCACATCTGATGAAACTAATGGTTTTGGCAAACCTAAATCTGCAAATGCTTGTTCAATACGAGTTGCATCGATATCTGCGATTACAGATACATCAATTCCGCCCATTGATTGAGTCTGGTTTGCAAAACCACGACCCATTTGGCCAGATCCAACTAAAGCTAATCGGCTGTTTCTACCCTGTTTACGTGCGAGCTCTTCTAAGCGACCTCGGTATTCCATTTCTAGTTGCTCCTTGTAATTTTAATTTTTGTTCCGATATTAATTTCTGGTAATTCTTGTACCGCGATATTTACATCGCCAGGTAATTCAGCATTTGTTAAACCATTAGCTTTTAGGTTTAAGTGACCTAAGTTCATTAAGTTTTCGTTTGCCACATCGCCAACTGCAAGAACTTCGAAGGACTTGTCGTCGATGGAAACTGTGTCTCCAGCTTTTAGTTCATCTTCTTGATGTTCAACGTTGTGCAGGATGCAAAAATCATGTAGTTCTTCAGGTGCGTTTGCACCAAAGAAAACCAGCATCCCTTGTTCCCGGAATGCGGGAACAAGGTCGCCGATTGCGAATACTGTTGATTCGTAAATGTTCACTCGCAATTGCCTATACGAGTGTGATGTTTTCTGGCTTTACACCAGAAACAAATAGATCTGCAGTGATGAACATTGCAAGTGGACCAGCTGGGCTGGTTGCGTGAATATCAACAGTTAAAACTTTCTTCATTGGATAAACACCAACGCGGGCAGTTCCACCACAGTCGATAACTGCAACTGCAATTTTGTCGAATGGAGCGCTGCTCTTGAAACCATCAAATGGCTCACCACCAGTTAGGTCTGCAATGTGTTGTGCAACAGCATGAATGCCACCGCCAGTTACACAGTAGATAAGTGGGCGAGCATCGGTTGGTTTCACTGTGAGCGGACCGCCCCAGCCACCTTTACCTGCAACGATTTTTACTGCTTTGTAGTCAGCCATTTTTTAGCCTTTCGGGAGTTTTTAGTTAAAAAAGAAGCGGGGCTGACGCGAACGTTCAGCCCCGCCCCATGTATTTAGCTGTTGTATAGGCCGAAGCTTGCGAAGTACGCGATAACCACTGAAAGTGGACCGGTAATCAAACGCGAGAACAAAACGGCTGGTACGCCAACTTCAACGGTTTCTGGTTCGGCTTCGCCAAGTGCTAGACCAACTGGAATGAAGTCACAACCAACTTGTGGGTTGATTGCGAACAATGCTGGAAGTGCGTATTGAGCTGGGATAGTTCCCTTGCCAATTTCAACACCTAGCAATGTTCCAACGATCTGAGCAATAACAGCGCCAGGTCCAAGCAGTGGGCTTAGAACTGGGATAGCGCAAACGACAGATACAAGCACCAAACCACCAAGTGATGATGCTGAACCGCTAATTGCATTAGCAATCTTTTCGCCAATACCGGTTGCAAGAATCAAACCGATGATGAATGAAATGAATGCCATGAATGGGATTACGTTGCGGATGGTTGTGTCAACCGCATCGCGACCTGCTTGGTAAAGAGTGCCAACGACACCACCAACAGAACGGCCAATTGTTACGAGTAGTTTGTTAATTGCGTCCATGTTTATGCATTCTCCTTACGAGCCATCATCACTTTGGTGATGAACTCAGTCACGATTCCACGGATGAAGATGACTACGAGACCTACAAGTAGGTAACGAATCGCCAACGGACCTTGTTCGAGACCAAGAGTGGTGATACCTGATGCAATACCAGCCCATACGAAAAGTTCGCCTGGGTTAGCGTGCGGGAAAATGCCAAGAATTGGATGTACGAAAGAAACTGCAGCATCGTAAAACGCTGGCTTCTGACGTTCTGGCAAGAAACGACCTACGGTGTAAGCCATTGGGTTTGTAAAGAAAAATACTGCCAAGAATGGCAATACCATGTAGCGAACTGGGTACCACTGGATACCTGGTTGCGCAGCTTTTACGCCAAGTCCTTCGATTTTCTCAGGTCCGATAAGACGGATCAATGCGTTAACAGCGGTCAACAAAACGACCAATGTTGGCAAGATTCCGCCCATAAGGCTGAGAAGAACTTGACCACCCTGGTTAAAGACTCCAATGAAGTCTTGGGCCCAGACGGCTAGTGTGTCCATTTACCCTCCAACTGCTCTAACAGTTACAACTTGTAACCGGCAAACCATGCAGGCCGGGTAGGTCCTGTATGGGTTCCTTCACTCACTCTGAAACTGAAGTTTCCTTCGGTTTCAGCAACGTAGCAGCCGCCATCTGAGCCGCGCTGCGTACCTTGCGTTTTAGCGATGGGATGTTTCCATCTCCAGCTAACTCGGTTAGTGAAAGTCCTTTTAATGCAGGGAAAGGCTTGGGACCCGCGAAGACTGTGAAACCAGTCATTACGCGTGCATCAACCACAGTGTCTCCCTGTCGTGCAATTGCAACAAATGCGCGGCCGCCGAGATAGCGCCTTCCGCCAATACCAACTGCAGATTCACCTTGACGGCGAAGTGCAGTTAGTTCATCGTTGAATTTCATTGCTTGTTTGTAAGTCATAAGAATTTGCGAAACCCACATGGCTCCGATTACTACGAGGATTAAAGGCAGGTTTTCCATTATGAAGCCACCTTAGCCTGTTTGCTGTTAGAAAGAATGCGAATAATCTCAAACGCGCAGGAACTGCTGATAATTATTTCGGAAATAAAACCGCCACGAATTGCACCAATCACACCGCGAGCTTTGTCGGCACCAGCAGCCATTCCGATTACAAACGGAATCCGGCGTAGTTGTTCGAGGCTAATTCCAACGATGCGATCAGACCAACCGTGATCAAGTTCTTTGCCGTTGATGTCGTAGAAACGTGCACCAATATCGCCGGCCATTTCTTTTGTTAAAGCGTCATATTGTGTTTCAGGTAGGCCAGCACTGTGTAGCAATTCCATTGAAGACGAAGCACCTTTGCTGCCAATGCCAACTACTGCAAGTTCTGCACCTGCGGCTTGATCAAGAACTTCTGAAACCGATGGTTCATTAATAAAAACTTTGTGCGCTTCTGGACTTCTAACAACTACAGGTGCAAGCAATGTTGAAAATGATGCGCCCATCTTTGTTGCCATTGAACGAATAAGGTCTTCGCCAGTGCTGCCAGAGGAAAGTGCAGTCATGCCGCCAACAAGTGGCACTAGGCGAATGCCTGGTTGGTAGTCGGCGTCAAGTGCGTTGACCATTGCCTGAAGGGTTGATCCCCAGCTAACAGCGATGGTGGTGTTTGGGCGAGTGCGTTCGACAAGTGCTTCAGCACCGAGCGCACCAACACCTGTGAATTCATCAAGTTTGTTTAAAGTGCGAGCGACCCGAATGTTTTTAATTGGTAGCAAATCACTGATTGCCTTTTCGAGTGCGGCATCGCGATTAGCTTGCTCAACAATTCGGATTTGAACGATTCCCTGAGCTCGTGCATCAGTGAGCATGCGCGAAACATTAGAGCGACTAACCCCTAGATTCTCAGCAATTTCATCCTGAGACATCTCATTTTCGTAATAGAGGCGAGCTGCTTTAACAAGCAGTGCTCTATCGCGAGGGAGGGCCATCGTCACATCCGTTCAGGTATCGGAACTTTTGCCCAAGTTTGGAGTGAATTGGCTCACTTGGCAAGAGTACCCACGAGTTTTTTTAGTAGTTTTTAACAACGATTTGGTAACTGCCCCCTCTCAGCCGAGGCCAAAAGGGGGCAGTAGGGATTACCGCACGGGAAAGAGAGGAAATCCCAGATTTTGGGGTTAGCCCAGTTCGCGCACGAACCGTTGGACTAACAGGGCAACGTCGGCAGGATCTGCCAAACGGTGGTCGGCAACAACTGTGAGATGCAAGGTTTGATCAGCTGCCTGCATTCCAACAGAAAGTGCGAGAGGTTGCGGCTTAATCAAAATGCCAGAGGCAGCCACAACAGCTGAATCACTTGCATCAACCAAAC
Organism: Actinomycetota bacterium; assembly: GCA_041158245.1. GTDB lineage: Bacteria > Actinomycetota > Actinomycetes > S36-B12 > UBA5976 > JAFMIT01. Next base: position 12,534 of record JBEBBT010000098.1, read on the forward strand.
CAGTGGTGCTTGACGTTAGGTATTCAACTGCAATGTGACCTTTTGCGGCATTTGCCAAAATTTCTTTGAGCTTCGCAGTGAAACCACTACTCGGATTTGTAGCCACTGGAACTACCGGTGTTACAACTCCATGTGGCGCCATCACACTAAATGCGATTTTCACTTCACTAAAACTTTGTGGAGCGCCATTGTTCCAATTTGCATGAAGTTCTGGATGCGCGGTCAATGCTCGCGCCCAAGCAGATGCAATTTTCACAAGGCGATCAGTTTTATCGCTTGGCAACCAAGAAACTTTTTGCGCAAATGTCATTGAAAATGCTGGAATATCTGCAGATGCTGCAATTGCTTTTGCAATCGCAAGTCGAGTCTTCAAACGCTTTTCTAAAGTGCGTTCTTGATTTAAAGCAGTGTTTGCAAGATTTTCAACATCTGCATGTTTGATTACGCCATCAACTCCAGTCCCAGGAACTGTTGCAAGATCAACATTAAGTTCGCGTGCAACTTCACGAGCTTTTGGCGTTGCCAAAATATCGCCAGTATTTACAAGTGGATTCACAACTGGAGTTGGAGCGGGTTGAACTGGTTGTGGAGTTTCAACAACAGCAGGTGCAGGAGTTGGGGCTACGGCAACCGGTGTTTCAACTGCAGGTGCAGCTGGAGCATCAAAAATTCCAGCAAGCAAATCGTCTTCAACTGAATCCACCATTACAAGTGGTGCACCCACATCAAGAACATCACCTGGATTTCCGTGAAGGGAAACAACCTTGCCACTTGCAGTGGCTTCGACTTCCATGTCGATTTTGTCGGTTGCAACTTCGCAAACAACATCGCCAGCTTTGATTTCTTGTCCAACTTCAACATGCCAAACAAGGAGTTCACCTTCAGTCATTGTCATTGACATTTTTGGCATCACGATTGCGACTTGTGGCATTACGGCTCCCGGATTAAATCTTCAACGGCTTGAATAATGTTTGGAATTTGCGGCACTACAGACTTTTCAAGTTGTGGTGCGTATGGAATTGGAATATCCAAACCACAAAGGCGTTTGATCGGAGCTTCTAGTGAATAGATGCTCTTGCTTTCAGCCAGACGTGCAGACACTTCTGCCATAAATCCAACGTGCTTAGGTGCTTCTTGAACAAGCAAGATGCGACCAGTTGCCCGGACTGCTTCTTCAATTGGTTCCATATCAAGGGGTGACAATGTTCGAACGTCAATCACAGTTGCATCAATGCCTTTTTCAGCAAGTGCAGCTGCGGCTTCAAGTGAACGAGAAACCATTACACCAGTCGCAACAATCACAACATCTTTACCTTGACGTGCAACATGTGACTTTCCGATTGGTGTGCGAATAGCTTCTTCAGTTACAGGTCCGGAAGTTTTGTAAAGAAGTTTGTGTTCCAAAACCAAAACTGGATTTGGATCGTCAATTGCTGCTAGCAACAATCCTTTTGCATCTTGCGCAGTTGCTGGCATTACAACTTTCAAACCAGGCACATGTGCAAACCAAGCTTCAAGGCTTTGGGAGTGCTGCGCTGCAGCACCAGTTCCAGAACCAAGCGGGGCACGCAAAACCATCGGCACACTTAGTTCGCCACCAAGCATGAAGTGAATTTTTGCGGCTTGGTTAACAATTTGGTCCATCGCTTGTGCAGTGAAATCAGAGAACTGAATTTCAACAATTGGTTTCATGCCGACAAGAGCCGCACCAACTGCGGCACCAACAATTCCAAGTTCAGAAATTGGTGTATCGCGGATTCGTTCTGCACCAAAGCGGTGATAAAGATCGCCAGAAACACCAAAAGCACCGCCGTAAACGCCGATATCTTCACCCAACATAAATACGTTTGGATCTGCTTCCATCGCTTGGCCGATTGCTTCGCGAATTGCTTCTGAGTAAGTGATGATGCGGTCAGTCATTAGTTACCACCTTGAATTGCGCGGTAAACACTTGAAAGAAGTTCCGCTGGATCTGAATCTGGGGCTGTTGTTGCTTCGGTAATTGCTACGCGAGTCTTTTCACGAATATCTGCTGCAATCGCATCACAATCTTCGCGGGTTAAAACACCTTGTTCAATTACCCGATTTTCAAATTTAACAATTGGATCTTTGTGTTTCCAATCTTCAATTTCTTCTTTCGTGCGATACAAGTTTTTGTCACTCTTTGAGTGACCCTTCCAACGGTAGGTAATGTTTTCAACCAGTGTTGGACCATGTCCGGCGCGAGCACGTTGAACCGCTTCGTGACAAGCTGCGTAAACCGCATCTGCATCGTTACCTTCAACTGTAATTCCAGGAATTCCATACGCAGCTGCACGTTCGGAAATGTTTTCAACTTTCATACTTTTTTCAGTTGAGAAAGACATTCCGTATTTGTTGTTTTCACAAACAAAAATCACTGGTAAATCCCAAATTGCTGCAAGGTTTACAGCTTCGTGGAATGCACCTTCGTTTGTTGCACCATCACCAAAGAAGCACATCACAACTCGATCGGTGCCTTTCATTTTTTGTGCAAGTGCAGCGCCTGCTGCAATTGGAATTCCACCAGCCACAATTCCGTTTGCGCCAAGATTTCCAGTTGATGCATCAGCAATGTGCATCGATCCGCCACGACCACGGCAGTAACCAGTTTGCTTTGCAAGAAGTTCAGCCATCATGCGAGTTAGGTCTGCACCTTTACCGATGCAATGTCCGTGACCGCGATGTGTTGAAGTAATAAAGTCAGTATGTTCGAGTGCCGCACAAGCGCCAATTGCACTTGCTTCTTGGCCAATAGATAAGTGCATAGTTCCGTGCATCAATCCGCGTGCAAAAAGACTGTCGACTGCCTCTTCAAAAAGTCGGACTGCCCACATGCCAGCAAGAGTGGTGCGGGCGGTGTCTGCAGATTGACTTAATGGGGCGCCGTTGTGGCCAAAAAGTGGGCTGATCGTGTTTGCCATTTATATTTTCTCCTGCACATTTGTGCGTGTTTTACAACATATGTGCATTAGTGTCCCACATCACGCTATATTTATGCAAGGTTCATGGCAAATGTCCCACTTCTAGAATGAGGAAATATGGAATTCGATGCAGTAGTCGTATCCCCGGTCGGTCTTCACGCCCGTCCCGCAGCTCTATTTGTTAAAAAGGTTGCCGCTTCAGGTCTGAAAGTGACCGTCAGCCCAATTGTTGATGGCCAAGTTACTGCTACCGCAGACGCAAAGAGCATTTTGAGTGTTCTAGCCCTCGGAATTAAAAGCGGTCAGACCGTGCGCGTAGTTATCGAAGGTGAAAATCCAGAACCTTTAGCTGCCGAATTGCAAGAAATCCTCGCTGATCCAGAAGGTTAAAAGCGAAAAAGGGGCTGCTCTCGAGCGGTTACCCTGAGCCAGTGCAGAATCACACACAAATTCGAACTGGCATCGGCACAGACGTGCACGCTTTTGATGCTCATTCTCCACTCTGGCTTGGTCTACTCGAATGGCCAGGCGTACCGGGGTTGGCTGGCCATTCGGATGGGGACGTAGTTGCCCACGCAATTTGTGATTCGCTTTTTAGTGCAACCGGCACTGGAGACATGGGTTCAAATTTCGGAACCGATCGCCCAGAATTTAAAAATGCATCCGGCGAAACATTTTTGAAAGCAGCTTTGCAGACAATTTTGGATGCGGGATTCGCGCCAGTAAATGTCGCAGTTAGTGTGATTGGAAATCAGCCCAAAGTTTCTAGTCGGCGCGAAGAAATGCAAAATGCACTTTCGAAAGTTTTAGGAATTCCTGTTTCAGTTTCTGGCACCACCACCGATGGTCTTGGTTTAACTGGTCGCGGTGAAGGAGTTGCCGCAATCGCAACTTGTTTAGTTGAAAAGAAAGGCGCATAACCATGAGCCTTCATTTGTATGACACTTCTTCTCGATCTCTTCGACCATTTACACCGATTAAACCAGGTGAAGTTTCAATGTATTTGTGCGGTGCAACTGTGCAAAGCAATCCGCACGTAGGGCATTTGCGTTCTGGTTTAGTTTTCGATGTGTTGACACGTTGGTTGATGAAACAAAATTACAAAGTAACTCTGTGCCGCAACGTAACTGACATTGATGACAAGATTTTGCATAAAGCGATTCATGAAGAACGTCCATGGTGGGCAGTTGCACAACATTATGAACGAGCCTTTCAAGAAGCATATTCATTGCTGGGTTGCATCCCGCCGACTATCGAACCGCGTGCGACTGGGCACGTAACTCAAATGGTTGCGTTGATGGAAGAACTGATCAAGCGTGGTCATGCTTATGCATCAAATGGCGATGTCTATTTCGATGTTCGTTCATTTGAACAATACGGAGCTCTTTCAAATCAAAAGCCAGACGATATGTTGGCTGCTACTGATTCAGAGCATGCAGCAAGCAAAAAAGATGTGCGCGACTTTGCGCTATGGAAGAGTTCAAAACCAGGCGATCCTTCTTGGCCGACACCTTGGGGAAATGGCAGACCTGGTTGGCACCTCGAATGTTCAGCAATGGCAGCGATGTATTTAGGCGACAATTTTGATATTCATGGTGGTGGATTGGATCTAGTTTTCCCACACCACGAAAATGAAATTGCGCAATCAAAAGCTGCTGGTCAAAAGTTTGCAAACTATTGGTTGCACAATGCGTGGGTTACCACCGCTGGCGAAAAAATGAGTAAGTCACTTGGTAATTCGCTAATTGTGTTTGATGTTCTACAACGTATTCGCGCAATCGAACTGCGCTGGTATTTGGTTGGTGCGCATTACCGCAGTAACTTGGAATTTTCTGATGAAGCTCTTCAAGAATCTGGCGCAGCTTTTCGTCGCATTGAAGGTTTCGTAAAACGAGCCAGTGAATTAGTGGATGAACAAGCAATTGCTGATGTGGTAATTGACCCGGCATTTAGCGCGGCGATGAACGATGACCTTGGTGTGCCAGCGGCTTTGGCGGTTGTGCACGAATTCGTTACCCAAGGAAACATAGAGTTGCAAAAAGGTGCAAAAACAGATTTGCAAGTTCTCTCAAAAACTTTAATTCAAGTTCGTGCAATGCTCGATGTATTAGGTGTAGATCCACTTACTCCGAACTGGAATAACAAGAGCGAAGATTCAAAAGATTACAAAGAAATTATTGATGCACTCGTGGCAAATCAACTTCAGATGCGTCAACAAGCACGCGAACACAAAGATTTTGCAAAAGCAGACGAGATTCGCGATTCTTTAGCTGCGGCTGGAATTGCAATTGACGATACCCCAAATGGCGCGCGTTGGTCGGTCATGGAAAGTGATAACTGATGGCTGGCAATTCACAACGCAAAGGCGCAATGCGCAAAACTTCCAAAAAGGGAAGTACGGTCGGTTCAGGCGGTCAACGCCGTAAAGGTTTAGAAGGACGGGGTCCAACACCTAAAGCGCAAGATCGCAAGCAGCATAAGGCGTACAAGGGTGATGCGAAGAAAACCACTCGCTCTTCTGGAACCGCGAAAGCAACTTCAGTGCGCGCAAGTCGTGCGACCAAGGCCCAACTTGACGTGGTGGTTGGACGCAATCCTGTAGTTGAAGCACTTCGCGCAAAGGTGCCAGCAATCGCACTTCATGTGGCAACCGGAATTGAATATGACGAGCGAGTTCGTGAAGCACTTGATCTAGCATCTGAACAAGATCTAAAAATTCTAGAAGTTGGCAAACTGCAGATTGAAAGAATCGCAGGCGTTGCACTTCATCAAGGATTAGCCCTCACCGTAAAGCCATACATTTATCCAGATGTGGAGGATGTGGTTGGAACTTCGAAACTGATTGTTGCGCTTGACGGTGTGACCGATCCAAGAAATCTCGGTGCCGTGGTTCGTTCGGCGGCTGCATTTGGTGCAGGTGCAGTTGTTTTGCCAGAACGTCGTAGCACTGGCATGACCGCAGTTGCTTGGCGTACCTCAGCTGGAGCTGCCGCGCGCGTTCCGGTTGCTCGCGCAACTAATTTAAATCGAGCAATTGAAAGATTTAAGAAAGCTGGCTACTTTGTAATTGGTTTGGATGCAGACGGTGAACAAAGTGTCACAGAAGCTGCAAGCAATCTTGGTAAATCAAAGGTTCTGCTCGTTATTGGAAGTGAAGGCAAAGGTCTTTCACGTTTGGTTGCAGAAAACTGCGATGTGATTGCATCAATACCAATGACAAGCGATACCGAATCTTTAAATGCTTCGGTCGCGGCGGGTATTGCGCTTTTTGCGATTGCACGGGTGCAGTAGATGTCTAAATTTGAAACCACTCGGTTGATTTGCCAACCACTTTCTTTGCAAGATTACGCAAGTTTTGAAGCTGGAACTGAACCGAACTGGGATGGTTTTTCAAACCCATTCAAGCATCTAATTGAAGGTCCAAGTCCACTTGTGCACCGCATTCCTCGAGTGAAGGTTGACCCAAGTTTTGCTGAAATTGGCCTAATACTTGCAATCGAAAAAAGCGAAAAAATCATTGTAGGTTCTGCAGGTTTTCACGATCAACCAGATGAAAATGGCATGATTGAAATTGGTTTTGGAATTATTCCAGAAAGACAAAATCAAGGCTTTGGCAAAGAACTATTGCACGGCATGTGGAAAATGATTCTGGTGAATTCAAAAGTGAAAACTTTGCGATACACAGTTTCACCAGAGAACGCTCCGTCTATGCACATTATCAAAAGCTTGAATTTTGATTTAGTTGGCGAGCAAATCGATGAAGAAGATGGGCTAGAACTAATTTATGAATTAAGCGCTGAAGAATATAAAAAACGCTTTATTCAAAGTCTTTAACTAAGTCCATTTCCATCGTGTCATCAAGACCAGATGGAGCGCCAAACAAAGTGGCTTCATCTGGTTTATTTGCCAGCACTTCGCTGATGTAAGAAACAATCACTTCATCAATTGGAATAAATCGTTGTTCACGCTCTGACATAAACCAGCGATGCTCAAGCACTTCATGGTAAATCTCAGCAGGTTCTAGTTTCTTAATCAGTTCACGCGGCACTGCATTAATTACGGTTTCAAATTGTTCGGTTACCCAGCGATGCGCCACAACTTCTTCTACTTCGCCAGCGCCATTGGTTGCGCGATAGCTGTCTAAATCGTTGAGCAATCGGCGAGCTTGGTTTTCTTCAACATCTAAACCGGTCAAACGAATTAGACGGCGTGCATGGTGGCCAGCATCCACTACTTTTGCATCAACTTTTACAACCTGTCGGTCTGCATCCAATGATTTCATTTCGATGCCGGACACGTCAAAGCCCATCAAGTTCAACTGGCGAATGTGATTATCTAGTGGAGAACGATCGCCAAATTCCAACAAAATTGGTTTGGACAACAATTCCCACAGCCGTTCGTATCTTGCTTTCAAACTTTGTCCAACCGGAATCGGGTCTACAGATTCAGGAAGTTTTCCACCCGCTTGTAAATCCAACAATTCGCCAGTCACATTTAAAACTGCGGTTTCGATGTCGTACTGCCGCTGACCGTCGGACAAGTTTGGATACATCTCGCCAGTTTCCGCATCCACTAGATACGCAGCAAAAGCGCCCGCATCACGGCGGAATAACGTGTTTGAAAGGGAACAGTCGTTCCAAGAAAACCCAATGCTGTGTAGTCGCACAAATAGAAGGGTCAACGCATCCAAGAGACGAATTGCGGTGTCGGGACGTGGAGTGGAAGAAAACACTGCGCGATATGGCAGAGAAAACTCAAGATGTTCAGTTATTAGTGCTGCCGGAAGCGGCTCACCGTTCTTGTCCACGCGACCAGACACAACTGCAGTTGCGTTTACTGATGGCACACCTAAATCAGTAAGTTGCAACAGCAACTCATATTCACGGCTAGCAAAATGTTCTTCAATTTCTTTAACGGCGTGAATCACGCCGTTGATGCGAACAAAGCGCACGATGTGGCGCGAGATACCGCGCGGAAGTGCAACGATTAAATCTTCGGGCCACTCTTCAAGTGGAGTATCCCATGGAAAAAATAAGAGGTCGGGATCGGCAACTACCGCTTTAACGGCTAGTGACACGATCCCGACCTAACTTTTATTTAGTTTTACTTACCTAGACGTGCGCCAGTGTTTGAATCAAACACGTGGACGTGACCATCTTTAACGTTGACATGAATGGTGTCACCAGCTTTTGGCGGGCGGCGTCCGTCGGTGCGGATCACAACATTCTGTTGTCCGTGTGCGGTTTCGATGGTTCCGTAAACGTAAGCATCAACACCAAGAACTTCAACGAATTCAACTGCGATTGCCATTCCGTCTGTAAGTTGCATATCTTCTGGACGGAAACCGATAGTTACTTCGGAAAGTCCACGATTGCGTGCTTCAGCCAAAATGTCTGCTGGAATTGCAATGTTTGCGCCGCCAACTTCAATGCCGTTGTCGCGAACGTATGCAGAGCAGAGGTTCATAGCTGGTGAGCCAATGAAGCCTGCAACGAAAACGTTTGCTGGTTGATCGTAAAGATTCTGTGGAGAATCGATTTGTTGAAGAACGCCATCTTTCATAACCGCAACGCGGTCACCCATGGTCATAGCTTCAACTTGGTCGTGGGTTACGTAAACAGTTGTAACGCCAAGACGACGCTGTAGAGATGCAATCTGGGTACGGGTTTGTACACGTAGTTTTGCATCCAAGTTTGATAGAGGTTCGTCCATCAAGAAGACTTGTGGTTCACGAACAATCGCGCGACCCATTGCCACACGCTGACGTTGACCACCAGATAGAGCCTTTGGCTTGCGATCTAGGTATTCCATCAAGTCGAGCAATTTTGCTGCTTCTTCTACACGCTTGCGGATTTCATCCTTTGGTGTGCCAGCAATTTTCAAAGCGAAGCCCATGTTGTCTGCAACGCTCATGTGTGGGTACAACGCGTAGTTCTGGAAAACCATTGCGATGTCGCGATCTTTTGGTGCGAGATGAGTTACATCGCGATCACCAATGAATACTTGTCCGCCGTCGATTGGTTCAAGACCAGCCAACATACGAAGTGAAGTTGATTTACCGCAACCTGATGGGCCAACCAAAACTAGGAATTCGCCATCATTGATTTCGATATTTAGATTGTCCACTGCGGGACGTTCGGTACCCGGATAAATACGGGTAGCATTTTTAAAGACCACCTTGGCCATTTTGTTTCCTTCCACTGGCAGGTACGTGCCAGACGATCCGTTGTAGAGGGTTGCCGCTAAACGGCTATTAAGTTGTGAGGTGAGTTTAGCCTTGTGCCAAGCCGTAAAACAGGGTGAGTTCAGATATTCATCAAATCGTCACCTAAGCAAGGCACAATCGCCCGCGAATTAGCCAATTTAGGAGTAAATCCGTGAGCCCTGACCCCATGCGCGAGTCTGTTTATCAGGCTGAGCGGCAGGTCTTTCGAGTTTTGGAGCGACCAGGGATGGTGGACTTTTTCGGCTCTCAGCTCACCATCTCGCCCGAGGTTTGGTTTAAATCCATCGACGAAATCCAAAACTACGTAAACAAAGTGATTGAAGCTATCGCATCAGATTGGGTTGGGCTCACACCAATTTTGGTTCGACAACGCAAAGGACAAACCAAAGCGCATTACGAATTCGACAAAAATGTGATCGCTATTCCAACTGAAACCAACTGGGCGATGCGCGAGATGGTTGTGCTGCATGAAATTGCACATCACCTAACTTGGTTTGATGCACCAGATGCGCAAGCGCATGGCCTCGAATATGTTGCAAACTATTTATTTCTCGTCAGCCACTTCATGGGGCAAGAAGTGGCACTACTTCTTACCGCCGCATTTGATGGCCAAGAAATAGTGGTAAGTAGATGAGCAACATAAATCGCATTGCAGCGCTACTTGCAATGGCTGAAAGCACAACAAACGAACACGAAGCGGACGCATTCCTAAAAAAAGCCCAACAACTGGCCACAAACGCCAGTGTTGATTTGGCAATGGCTCGCGCCCAAACTGCGCGCAAAGAAGCTCGTGAAAAACCAATCTCAAAAACCATTGCAATTGGTGAACTAAGACAACGCGCGAATAAACATTTGATAGAACTATTCATTCAACTTGGCTGGGCCAACGATCTTCAAATGGACATCGCCCACAATTCCACTTACGTAATCGCATACGGAATGCCTTCTGACATTGAAGTAACCGAAATGCTTTTTAATTCGGTCTCAACTCAAATGGTGGTATTTGCAAATGAATGGATTCGCAGCAAAAAATGGCAAGACGACACATACTTCGGATCCAAACTTCATAAATCCGGCTACAAAATCCCGGTCCGCAAAAAACACACAGCCGCCACAGCTCGCGGAGCTTTTTACGCCGCATTCATCAAACGAGTTGCAAAGCGCGTGCAGGAAGCCAGAACTGAAGTGATTAAGGAACGCACTAAACAAGACAACTCAACCAACGCAGTCATCTCAACCGCATTGGTGCTGCGCGAAAAAACGGCTGAGGTAAAAGATTTTCACAAACAAACCTCAAACGCCCGCGGTAAATGGTCTGGCTATTCAGGCGCTGGAGCTAGTGGCAAAGCCGGTAAATCATCTGACGCCGGAACCGAAGCTGGCAGCCGCGCTCATATTGGCCAACAGCAGTCTATTTCTGGTTCACCAAAGAGGTTAGACGCCTAGTTGCACCTGAATATTCAGTGCCTGTTCTAGTGCATGTGTTGCAATTTCAAAATTACCTTGTTTTTTCGCTTCGTTTGCAAGAAATCTCCACTCAAGCATCACATCGTGTTTGAACATTTGTTGCATTGATGCTGCAGTCGCGAATTCCTTAAACAATGTTTCAAGGTCATTGTCAAAATGAAACTGCAATTTCGCCTTTGAGTAGCTAATTACTTGTGAATCAATCCCGTGGTTTTCTAGAGAAATCTTCTCCGCTGTTTCAAGGTAACTTTTTGCCTTTTCGATGTCTCCTAATTTGAAATAGCATTTGAACAAAGTTTCAGCAGAAGAAATTTGAATAATTACCAATTCGCGTATAGACGCCTCTAGAAATGCATTCTCAGCGAGCCTTATTCCTTCAGTAACTTCTGCTCTGGTTCCGTGTAAAAGTTGCATCGCCAGGTCATTTTTCATTATCGGCATTCGACTGTTTAGTTCAGCAATCTCTGCGAACTTAACCGCTATCTCCATCTGCTCTGCGGATTTGGCAAAGTCACCTTGCTTATTGAATATTGAACTTGCTACCCAGTGAGCTTGTGAAATTGACCGAGGATCTTTGAATTCTTCTGTGAGGACCTTCGCTTGATTAGCTAAATCCAAAGCGCGTTTTTGATTTCCGGATATCAGTAGAAGATTAGCTATTTGGCAAATCAAGGTAATGAGGTCAGCCTTAGGCCATATTTCAGATTTTGCAAGTCTTAGAAATTCTTCACCCTTTGCTACTCCGTATTGAATTTCATCATTATTTCTGTATGCCCTTAGGAGTTCAATGGCTATTTCAGATCTAAGAGATATTTTTCTGGTTTCGTCAAACAGGTGACTCAAAATCGAAATAGCCGAATCTAGATTTCCTGAGTTATTTTGGATAATAGATTTCAAGAACCTGGCTCGATGAAGCGCATAGATACTCTTGTTCGAGCCAATTTCAATTTGCTCAATCAACTTTAGAGCTTTCTCAAAGTCCCCGTTCGTCACTAGGAACTGAATTTGTGCTAATTCAAAATCGCTCTTATCGCTATCGGGATGGTCGAGGTATTGCTCTAAGTCGACACCTAAGCGACTGCTCAAAACCGAGATGATTTTCTTTCCTGGAACGCGCTTGCCTACCTCAATATGAGAGATGTAGCCTGGCGTTACGAGCCCTGCAGCCAACTCAGCCTGTGTTAATCCGGCAGCCAATCGAGCTTCTAGAAATCTCTTTCCAAATTCCACAGAGACAGCATACTGCCATTATTGACAAATTTGTATATACAAGTTGTATATTTAGCTAACTCTTAAGGAGGAGTAATGAAATTAATAGTTTCAACTTTGGTCGCAATTTCGCTGTTATTGACAACAGTAATTAATGGGAATGTTTTAACTGCAGGGGGTTCAAACATTTCAGTACCTTCACGAGCTACATATTCAGATAGGGGTTGCTGTTGATGATTACCAAACGTTTATTCATCGGTGCAATATCCACATCTTTAGTCGCGCTTACTTTGATTACTCAATCAGCAAATGCGACTGAACCACTAACTGAATCTCAAGCAATTACAAAAGTTCAATACCTAGTTGATTCTCTAAATTCAGAAATCGTTAATCCATCATCACAATCTGATGCGTGGACTTCAGACTTTCCCCTACTACAATCCCAGTTAGATGTTTTGACGCTCGCTGGTTCTTTGTAAGGACATGACAGTGGATTCAAAGAAGTTCAACCTGAGTTCAATCCTAATTACAACTTTTTCAACGTTGTTATTAGTCGTACTCACATTTGCAGTGGTTGGGCAAGGTATTTTTGCCAGCAGGGTATCGACCTCAGA
>JBEBBT010000099.1:0-6071 GCA_041158245.1 Actinomycetota bacterium
GATTTGTAATCAGCCGGTCGCGGGTTCGAGTCCCATCTCCAGCTCCAATATAATCAAAGGCTTAGGTTATTATGACCTAAGCCTTTTTTATTTGAGTTAACATATAGGTAACAATTAAACATCTTCTTTGATTGCATCCATATGAGCCTGAACTCCCCCTTTTATCTATTAGATAAAATCTTTAGCATGAGTTGTCCTTATAACTTCCATAACAAACTTCCCTCATCCTAAAAACGTAATTACTTGCGCTTAATAATTTTTTTGAGCATTTGAAATTCTATACATCACGTTTTTGTTGGGCGTCACATCGAATATCTGAAATTTGATTAAATAAGCACTGATACATAAAAACAAGCATAGATTCAAAAAATATGGCTATGCTGCTCAGATAGATCTAAAGTAATTTGGAAGAATCAAGGCATAATGGTAATAAAATTTTTCAAAAATAAAAATGTCGTTGTCAATTTCGATTTGATGTAGGCCATACCGATTCTGAGCGAACTTGAAACCTCCCTCGAAGAATGAATCTATAAAAGAGGGGGGGCGATTCCATCCATCGGTCAAACCCTATTAACAACGGCTCACCGCGAGCACATTTGATACGAAGTGATGAACTTGAGAAAATAATTCGACTCATAAAAAACTAGTTAAATCAAATAATTAATATTTAAACGCAAATCCCTAATCGTTACCTCACTAACATTTTACTCTAAATTATTAGGGCCATTAACCCTTTATGTTATAAACTCTAGAATATGAAAAGATAACCCCGTTCTCTATTTTTTCGGCAGACATAGAGGGCGATGTGGCCAGAAAAGGTCAATCTATTTTGGAGGATGCCGAATGTCACAAACCACACAACAAGGTGGAGCGTCTGTGCATACGCGCGGGCAAATTCCATCCACTGATCTAAGTTCGCTAATTCATTTTTTAGTGAAAGTCTTTCCGCCGTCTGGCGAAAACTCAGCCTACCCTCTCGGTTGGTCTGTTTTAAAATTTGATCCCGAAAAGAACCGACTCAGCATTAATACATACGGAATACTTCGACGACTTCTTGCTCTAAAAGAATTTCGTGAGAAATTCTATCAAACACCTAATAGTGGATTTCTGCGGGATTTAGTTCATCCACCAAAAAACTTTACTGCAAAACTAGGCGGCCGGATTTTTCATGACAATATCACGGGGCTCTCTCAGGCTATCATTAAATTGAAACGCTTGATAGTGGATGATATTGACAAGCTCGAAATTTCGGTCGATAGTCTGTTGATAAAAGACCCCAATATGGCGTTTGAAGCATTATCCAAACTAACGGGGATTAAAGATTTTCTTAAAGAACTGCCAGCACAAATAGTATCAATGGAATTTGCTAAAACTGACCGGTCTGCACAAGATCGCGATAAGGATGTTGCACGTGTGATCTCTGCCCAGGAAGAAATTCAAGCTGAAGATTGGCTTGATCGCATGGCATCCAGCATTTCAAATGCCCATGCTTATCGAGACGACGAGTTTGATAATGTTCAACAAGAAAAATTAATTGAAACGCTTCGGCAGGACTTTGATAAACAAGATAGCCAAGTGACTCGATTCTTGAATTTCCTTGAGGACGAAGCGTTGTCCCGCGTGCGATTGCGAGTCAGCTTCGCGATTATGGATAGTTTGGCTGCACAAAAATCAAAGTCAGAGCATGCCAATGATCGGCGATTTGTTGATTATATTCATAGGGTCAACCAGCTATTCGAGCATTACGGAACTCCAGAATCGCCCCATTCACTGCACTTTGATCTTACACGCACATTTGGATTGACTGCGGAATTCTCCATTGCAGATGAACTCATTAAAGCGTTGTTCTACAACTGCCTGCCAGTCTGGGCAGAATGGAATACTCAACTATTTGAATCGCGTCGGGTTGATCCACAATCACGTGGCGTTTCTGTTGTTCGTGAAGTGAGTTATCGATTTCGCGTGAACGGCAAAGATCCGCGTAGTGAGATGGAGCCGGCTTTTGATGCCCGACTGAATCGCCTGCGTGACATTCTAATTGATGACTCCGTTAATGAAATATCGCCGTTTGTATTGCGCAGGAATCTCTGCGAGCTTGTCGTTTTATGGCTGGTTTTGAATCCCAGCATTCAATCATTAGACTTGATAACTGAAGCCCAGCAATTGTCTCTTCGATTGAGCGGGCAAGGCAAATTGGCAATTGTTGAGATGCTGGATGATTTGAGCCTATGGAGTCCCAACGTCAAGGAGTTAAGCAGAACACTGGTTGCCCTGTTACGTACCAAATCTAATAATGTCATTGCTCACGCGCAGCGATCAGTTGATGATTTATATTTGGTCGTTCAGCAGAGCGTGGTGGACTGGTCTTCCATAGAGCGATCCAAGGGAAGAGTGCGCGATCCGTTAATCAAGCCAGCATCTGGCCAACCCGAAAATATCGAGTGGTTCAGACATATTCAAATTGCTCGAAAACCGGATGAAGTGCCCGATGCCTTATTTTCGGTTCGTGTTCGGACACAGTTAAACGAAAGGACTTTGGCCGAAAGGGGCGATGAAAATAGTATTTTTCAAATTCACAGGGAGCTACCCAGTCAACTGTTGAATATTACCTGGAGACCGTTCCGGGTTGATGAAAATCAAAATCCTATAACTAAGCTGTCTCGAGTCAAGATTGATCCACAGTGGCTAATGCCCGCAGGGATCGATATTTGGTACGACCCCGAACGTTTGAAATACCGTAACCACCCAAAATTTTCCGAAGAAGACAGTCGGCAGTATCGTGCCGCTGCGGCTACAGCACTGACAGTTTTGATTTATGTGGTGCTTCAGGTAATGGCTGAAAAACTGGTGCCCCAGGCCGAAAAACGGATGCCGGCGTTGATGGTTCGTTTTCAACAGCAGGGTAAAACTGCGGCCAAGGATGAGGGAGATCATTGGATATATGCCATTTCACAAGCCGTCGAATCCGCATTGATGCGCGATCTTCCCGTGCGAATGCAAGGTCTCGTGACGGATGGGCTAAATCATCATTACAAATTCAGAGGCGCTGCTTTTGCATTATCGGCCGCATTTCCCCTGATTGTTGCAACCAACCGCGAACCATCGGTTAGCAAAGTTGCTACATTGGTTTATAGCACTCGACCTTGCGACGATCATCCGCAAACCAATGATACCGATGGCTTTGTGTTTCGAGCAAAAACTTATCTTGCGGAAGCTGTTAATGAAACATCGGTTGGTTATCATCTGTCTTTTGACCGCATGCAAACCCATGTTGTAGAAACACGCGATTCATTTAAAAGTCCAAAACTCATCGTTGAGGAAGTCTCTAGGCTGCAAGCCCTGGGTTACGAACACATTATTCTGGTGTCGAGCCATTTCGGTAACCGGCGCATTAATCGTTCGGCGCAGCGGCATTCGCCACATACACAAACGGCATTTCTTGACGAGGTTGCTAGTAAGTTCCCCCATGTTAGTCTCTACATGCTGCGGCGAGACGTATTTCCGGCGACCCGACTCCGTACGCGTAGCAAAACCGAATCGGCGTTTGAGGCTGTGCGCATTTCTGACCACGACGAATTTGCCTTTGATCAAGGCGATGGCGTGCTCAAGCAACTTATCCCGGTCTATACCTTTGCAACTTTGGCTATTGTCGGCAATGACGATGCTGCTAGGCCCCAATCAGGTTTTTGCACCTATT
Organism: Actinomycetota bacterium; assembly: GCA_041158245.1. Lineage (GTDB taxonomy): Bacteria > Actinomycetota > Actinomycetes > S36-B12 > UBA5976 > JAFMIT01. Next base: position 3,698 of record JBEBBT010000099.1, read on the forward strand.
TTTGGGACGCCGATTATCAGGTGAAAAACAGCGAATGGCGGGAACGGGTTCGTTCAAATCTTTTAGGGACTGGCAATGGTGTCCGGGATTGTCTATTGGCGGTTCTCCGAGGATTGCATTTCCTAGAAGCTGAAAAGCAACCGGATGGAGGCGTTTTTAAACCAGTATTGGATCCCTTTGGTTGGGTGCAACCATCTTCTAGCGGTGCAGCAGGAGAAATTGAGGTCCTGCCTTCTAGCCGACGGAAAGGCAACGTTTTGCTGTCATTACCGGCATTGTTGTCTCATGTCACTGAAAGCCTTCACAGTGGGTGATGGCCTTGCTTGATCCTATCCAGCGACATTCTCTGTGGGGACAGACATTCGAAATTGCCGCCAAAAGAGGTGTGCTGACAGCTTTAATGGCGAGTACCGTTCAGGAGCTGGATAGTCTTGATCTGACAATCTGGAAGGCATTGGATGCGGCTGAGGTCTATGCCGCGCTGGCCAAAGAACTTCGAGAAGTCGATCAAAATCTGAAAGCCAGAACCCGTGAAACCGCGCGGCATCTTTTCGAGTTGGGAATGGGCTTAGGGCAAACAGCCATGCGGGAATATTTGCGAAAATTAAAGTCTGACGCTGAGAATTACCGCATCAAAGCGTTGTGGTGTCCATTACAACTGCCTCGGTTACAGGGCGACTTCGATGCCGAAAGAGAAGAAGCTTTGCTGGCCTGGGCTGCTGCCTTTGGACAAGAGCGGATTGAATATGCTTTAGCGAATAAAGGCTTTCCAGCCAGAGCTGATTTCTTGCTATGGTTGGAGCCAAGTTATGATTCCTTGGGCCGCGAATTTCTGTGTCTGGAGTTTTCGCTAAACGGTTTGCCTGAAACGGCTGACTACAGCAAACCCGATGCCCATTTGGAAGAACTCCGCCGTTTTGCATGGTTCATGGATACTCGCAGCGTATTTTCCAGAGTATGTGCTGAAGTTTCCGGGGAAGAATTTGTGCTGTCTCCCGACATCAAAAATCACTTACCTGCATTTACCGGCCGCGACAAGCCCCTGTACAAATTATGTCAAGCAGCTTCCTACATACACACCACTATGCGATGGCTGAAGAGCCAAGGGCTTGATGACAAGCCTTGTAATGTTCGTGCACTTTCCATCACCCAAAATGGCTTTGAAAGTTTGGCTGCCAGATTTTTTTCTAAGCATGAAGTCGATCCCAGAGTTTCCCTGTTAGAAAGTCTGGGTCGGGCCTATCGCGACGCCGAAAAAGTACCGGATTGCGATGAAGATGCGTTGAACGATCATATCAGACATGCGTTTGACAAAATTCGTAAGGCTTTACCCAAGGCAATCAGCAAGCAGTTTGTCGACATGCGCGAACTGCCAGAACCCGGCAAAAGCCTAGCCTTCAATTTTTCTGAAGACGTCGAGGGTTTTTTGAATCCTATGGCTACCATGCCCTGGCAAGAAGCCTTGTCTTGGGTAGACTCAGATTCGAGCATAGCCGATTTCCTCAAAGCCAATCCTCAAACGGCAATTTCCGAAACCCTTGGTGCGCGAGTCAAAAATGGTCAATCTGTGCCATTACGAGATTTGCACTCAGCTGCTGTTGTTGCCGGCATGCGATCATCAGTATTGGGTCAAATGACTGTGTTGGGTCTTGAAGGCAATCCTGGTATTGGTAAAACCACGGCCGTTGTCAGTTTTCTTAAAGAATCTAACGAAGGTTTTTTGTTTCTCTATGTCAGTCCCAGAGTCATGATTAATGACGATGTCACCGAAAGTCTGGCAAGGGATAAAGCTACCAATCAACCCAGCGGCATTCTGACGGTTACCACTAACTCAAAACTCATCGGTGCAGCCAAGGCCTGGTATGAAAAACAAGCGCAGGATGGCACGGTAGCCAAGCGAATGATCGATAGTGCTGTAGTAGCCGACGGGGTTGAAAATCTTAAGCACCCAGACAACAGTACGCTGATTCTCTCACCTGCCACAAAAGAGGCGTTGGAATTGACTCATATTGGTTCTAGTAATCGGAAACGAGCTGAAACCGAACGACAAGACAGAATGGAAGATGATAAACGTCCGGGCGTCTTAAAAGTGTTGTCTCTTGCCACTCGCAACCTTCTAGTTGAGAACCCCGATATCAATCGAGTTGTGCTAACAGCAGCTATTCAAGGTTACCGAGAATTGGGCTCTAACAAAAGCACTTTATCCGCAATGGATAATCTGTTTAAAAATACGACTAACAAACAAGCCGGCAAGCAGGAGCGACGCAATTTTTCTCGGCGTATCCAAACCATTGTAGTCATGGTCGACGAATTGACCGGTGATGGGGCAGGCGCACCGTTTATTCATACAGTTTCCCGTTGGTTGGATCAACAG
>JBEBBT010000100.1:0-2960 GCA_041158245.1 Actinomycetota bacterium
GGCCTACTACCGCATCAGCTCAGATGAGATCTATGGAAAATCGAGAACCTCGGCTGTAGCCACCGCTCGTCAGATTGCTTTCTACCTTTGCCGCACCCAGACCAACCTCTCACTACCAAAGATTGGCCAAATCTTTGGAAACCGAGACCACACCACCGTCTTGTATGGCTACAACAAGATCGCCGATGAGATGAAAAACCGACGCGAGCTTTACAACCAAGTAAGTGAAATCATCAACCGCGTAAAGGTTTCTCGCTAATCACCTTCGGTTTCACCCATGTTCAAAAACCTGTGGATAACTGTTAGTATCACCAATATTCAGTGAATTACTGGCCTTTGCCTGTGCAATTTCAAATTTGATTCCACAGGTGACTAAGTTATCCACAGAATTATCAACACCTGTATAAACAACTTTCACCGTTGTAGTTTCCAGTGTTTTTATGGCCAAAAAGCATTTCTCCACAGTTTCCACAGTGGTTAATAATGTTTTTATATTTAAAAAGATATTTTGAGAATCCGATAACGCTTAGCCTTCGACAAATTTGCTTGAGCATTTTGTCCTTGGTTATGTGCCAAGATTAGTTTTCCAACCAATCCAGTTAGGCAACCCCTTGAAGTTTCAGGTAAACCGCGACGTTCTAAGTGAAGCTGTTTCATTTGCAGTTCGACTGCTACCGCAGCGAACCAGCACCCCAATTCTCGGGGGAATTCTTATTGAAGCAGATGCCAACGCACTGCGCCTATCCGTTTTTGATCACGAAGTATCAGCTCAGGCTGAAATCGTAGCCAAGGTTGAGAACTCTGGACGAGCACTAGTTTCTGGTCGACTTCTAAGCGACATCGCTAGCAAACTTCCAAACGCTCCAGTTGAATTCAACCTAGATGGTTCCAAAGTTCACGTGACCTGTGGTTCAACCAAATTCGCTCTGGCCATCATGGACGTTGCGGCTTATCCAACCCTTCCAGAAATTCCAGTTATTTCTGGGTCTGTAGCTGGCGAAACATTTGCTACCGCTGTTCACCAGGTTGCCATTGCAGCAATGAAGGATGATGTTCAGCCGATTTACAGTGCAGTTCAAATCGAGACCACTGGTTCAGAAATTTCACTTCTCGCTACCGATAAGTACCGCATGGCGCTTTGCGAATTGCCATGGAAGTCAAACGCCGGAGCCGAAGGACAAAGCGTTCTAGTTCCAGCTCGTACTCTGTTGGAAGTTGCAAAGACTTTTGCTAACCAGGGTGAAATTTCGGTATCGATAATCAATAACGATGAGCGTCAGATGATTGCATTCCAGGCAAACAACCGCTCGGTTACAGCGTTATTGATTAAGGGAAACTATCCGCCTATTAAGTCGATGTTCCCAACTGAACTGGCTAACTACACCGTAGTTTCAAAAGCAGATCTTCTCGAATCTACTCGTCGTGTGATGTTGGTAGTACAGCGCGACAACGCACTTAAGTACACCTTCGGTGAAACCTCAATTGAGCTTGAATCAATGGGAAATGAAACAGCACAGGCTTCTGAAAATATCGCGGCCGAACTAACTGGTGAAGATACGGTTCTAGCTTTGAAGCCGCAGTATTTGATTGATGGTCTCGCTGGAGTGCACACCGAGTTTGTAAAGATTGGTTTCACCCGCAACGCCGACAATCCAAATAAACCAAGCCCGGTTTTGATCACTAGCCATGGTGCTAAAGACAAAGCCGATAACTACCGTTACCTACTGCAGCCGAATCTTCTAGTCCTTCGCTAAGAGATGTTTGTAAAACATCTGTCGCTGAGCAACTTTCGCAATTACTCAAATGCCGAAGTAGAGCTCACGCCAGGTGTCAACCTTTTGGTAGGCCCAAACGGTCAGGGTAAAACCAACCTTGTCGAAGCCATCGGATATTTATCCACGCTTCGCAGCCACCGAGTTGCTGGTTATCTGCCACTAATCAAAAACGCTGAACCAGAAATCCCTGGCGCAATTATTCGCGCAATGGTTTCGCACGATTCTCGTGATGCGTTGATTGAACTTGAACTCAATCGAGATTCACAAAATCGAGGTCGCGTTAACAAGTCACCAGTTGCTCGCGTGCGCGACATTCTTGGTTACGTGAACACAGTGATTTTTGCCCCGGAAGATTTGGATATCGTTAAGCGCGATCCAAGTAACCGTCGTGATTTCATCGACACACTTTTGGTGCAGGTGACTCCAAGATTTGCCGGAGTCTTTACCGATTACGAGCGAGTGCTTAAGCAAAGAAATACTTTGTTGCGCACGGCAAGACAAACTGGAGCCAAGGGAACTTCGCTCAGTACTCTTGATGCCTGGGACGAAAGCCTGATTAAGTTCGGAAGCGAAATAGTTGCGGCTCGCGTTGCACTAGTCGAGCGACTTCGTCCGTTGCTGCACAACGCGTATCAGGCAATCGCGATTGCAAACAACGAACCGCGTATTCAAGTTAAGAGTTCATTGCTTGGTTCATTGATTCCAGATGGCGAAGAAGCTGACGATCTCGAATACATTGACACTGCTGACGTGAATGAAATCGCAGCACTTTATCGCAGCAAGCTTGAACATTTGCGCGCCAAGGAACTCGAACGCGGAATAACTTTGGTTGGCCCACATCGAGACGATTTGGTTTTGCTACTTTCAAATTTGCCAGCTAAGGGATACGCGAGCCACGGCGAAAGTTGGTCGTATGCATTGGCACTTCGACTCGCATCGATCGAATTGTTGAAAGCCGAAACTCGAAGCGGCGATCCGATTCTGATTTTGGATGACGTGTTTGCGGAGCTCGATGCCGGGCGGCGCACTCGCCTTGCCGAATTGGTTTTGAACAATGAACAGGTACTAATCACAGCTGCGGTTGCTGAGGATGTGCCATCCCAACTCAAGGCTAAAGTTTTCAATGTGAAGGCGGGGGTGATCGAAGTTGGCTGAAGATTTTGCGCAGGAGTTTTACTGGAAGAT
>JBEBBT010000101.1:0-4008 GCA_041158245.1 Actinomycetota bacterium
ATTTAACTGGCGTTAAATATGGACAATCGCAAAAGAGTGATATTTCGCTCCGAGTAATTGCAGACCATGCGAGAACTTGCGCGTTTCTTATCGTGGACGGTGTATTGCCAGGTAATGAAGGTCGCGGATATGTCTTGCGAAGAATTCTTCGAAGAGTTGTTCGGAATATGCGAATCTTGGGTTGCAACGAACCAATCATGGAAGAGTTGATTAACGCAACAATTGAATCAATGGGTGCTCAGTATCCTGAGTTAATTTCTGATGCAGCAAGAATTCGTTCGATAGCCGTTAACGAAGAACTTGCATTCTTAGCAACATTGAAATCTGGAACAACAATGTTCGATACCGCTGTATCGCAGATGAAATCTTCTGGAGCAAAAAAACTCGCAGGAGACCAGGTATTTCAATTACACGACACATATGGTTTTCCATTCGATTTAACCTTAGAAATGGCGACTGAAGCAGGCCTAGAGGTAGATGAAGACGGTTTCCGGCAATTAATGAAGCAACAGCGTGAACGCGCCAAGGCCGACGCTATGACTCGTAAAGCGGGACTAACTGCTCCAACTGCTTACAAAGAGGTTATGGAGAGCTCAGGTAAATCGAATTTCATCGGTTACGACCACATTTCATCAGAAACAAAAATCAACGGAATTCTTGTTGACGGAAATGTGGTTAAGTCAGCAACACCTGGCCAACACTTGGAAATTGTTTTACAAGATACACCTTTTTATGCAGAAGGTGGTGGCCAACTCGGAGACCATGGTCGAATCACACTATCGAATGGCGCAATCATTGATGTTTACGATGTGCAATCTCCTGTACCGGGACTAATTGTTCATCGGGCAACCGTTGCAGATGGAGAAGTTAATCTCTCCCTTACTGCACATGCGCAGGTCGATCTAAATCGAAGAATGGCGATTAGTCGAGCTCACACAGCTACTCACATGATTCACAAAGCTTTCCGGGAAATGCTTGGTGAAACGGCGACCCAAATGGGTTCTGAAAATTCACCGGGACGCCTTCGTTTTGATTTCCCATCACCAACTGCAGTGCCAGATTCAGTGCTGAATGAGGTGGAGTCTCGCGTTAATACGGTTCTTCTCGACGATTTACCGGTCACTGCTCAGTACATGACTCAAAATGATGCTCGCGATATTGGAGCGATGGCACTATTTGGTGAAAAGTATGGAGACCAAGTTCGCGTGGTTTCAGTTGGAGATTGGGCAAGGGAACTTTGCGGTGGTACTCACACCCCAACAACTGGTCATCTAGGAGTTGTGAAGTTCTTATCAGAGGGATCCGTCGGAACTGGTGTGCGTCGTGTTGAAGCTCTCGTAGGCGCTGATGCATATTCATTCTTGGCGAAAGAGCACATTCTGTTGAATAACATTGCACAAAACTTAAAAGCGCGTCCTGAAGAACTTTATGAACGAATCGAATCTCTCGTTTCAAAGCTGAAAGATGCAGAAAAAGAAATTGAAAAAGTTCGTGCAAGTCAATTGCGAAGTCAATTAGATTCTTTCCTAAAGACAACTGAGGTTTCAGGGATTGAACTTAAAACTGCAATTTTCCCTGATGGAACTTCAGCAAATGACATTCGCGAGATCGTTAATGAACTCAAGAGTGCCATGATCACAGTTAGCGGCGTAGTTTGCGCAATTGCATCAACCGATGGAAAAGTTTCAATCGTTATTGCCGCAAATGATCTGGCAATTGCTAAGGGAATTTCCGCTGGAACACTTCTTTCAAAGATTGCCTCGGTGATAGATGGCAAAGGTGGCGGAAAGCCAGAGCTAGCTCAAGGTGGCGGAACAAATGTCTCGGCAATTCCTGACGCACTTAAGTTGTTGACTTCGGAAATTTCTAAGTCAGTTTGATATGCGCCGCGGAATTCGCATCGCCTTGGACCTTGGATCTAGTCGAGTTGGAATTGCCAAGTGCGATCCAGATGGAATTCTTGCCACACCGATAGAGGTCTGCAATCCAGAAGAATTGCCTATTCGGCTGACCTCACTGATTTCGGAATTTGAACCATTAGAAGTTTTAATCGGGTTGCCGATTGATTTGAAGGGTGAGAGTGGTGTAGCTGCCGACAATGTTTTACAAGTAGCTACGGCCCTGGCAAAAGCAAACCCAGAGATGATTTTCCGTTTGGTGGATGAAAGGCTCACCACGAAAGTTGCACGCGGACAACTTAGAACTTCTGGCTACACCACACGCACAGATAAACAACTTATTGACGCGGTTGCCGCTAGCGTTCTCTTAGAGGATGCTTTGGAGTACGAGCGACGTAACCAAAATCCGCCAGGGCAGGTGTTGCAATGAGTGTTTTTGGCTTCAAAATGGACGAGCCGCAATCGGCACCTAAGCGTCCCTGGATTGTGATTGTTTCGGTTTTAATCGTAATCACCCTCGGTGCATTTACGCTCGCTAGAAGTTTGCAGCCTGCCGCAGATTTTCCAGGAGATGGCAATGGTCAAGTCACAATTACGATCGAGCCTGGAGACACCTTGCGCGAGATTGGTCAAAATCTCTACACAAATGGTGTCATTGCAGGAATTGAAGCTTGGATTGCAGTTGTAAATTCAGATGAGAGAGCAACTTCGATTGCTCCCGGTGAGTACAACTTGAGATCAGAGATGAGTAGTAGGGCAGCGCTTGATCTCTTGCTTGACCCATTGAGCAGAGCTGTAAAGAGATTGACCATTCCTGAAGGCTTAAGAGTCACTGAAATCTTAGATTTGGCTGCAAAAGTTTCAGGAATTGAAAAAAGTGATTTTCTCGAGGTTTTGAAAGATCCAGAATCATATGGTTTACCAACTATTGCAAATGGAAATCCCGAGGGCTTTTTATTCCCAGCTACATATGAAATTCCTAAAAATTCATCAGCAGCATCAATTTTGTCGCAGATGACCGCAAGATGGTTTGCGAGTTACGATTCTTTGGAATTAGCGCGTCGCTCTGCCGCAGCTGGACACACAGTTCTAGAAGTTGTCACCATCGCATCAATTCTCGAAGTTGAAGGAGCACCGGTTGATTACGCAAAAGTCGCACGTGTAATTGAGAATCGATTGAAGATCGGGATGCGCTTACAGCTTGATTCAACCGTTAATTACGCCCTCGGTTTAGATGAATTGAATTTAACTCAATCGCAGTTAGATACAAAGAGTCCTTATAACACCTACACAAGTGATGGATTGCCTCCTGGGCCAATTGGAAATCCAGGAGAAGCGGCACTTGAAGCTGCTCTCGAGCCCGCTCCAGGCACTTGGCTATTTTTTGTAACCACAAATATCGAAACTCAAAAAACTGAATTCGCCACAACGTACGAAGAATTTTTGGTGCTAAAACGAAAGTATTTAGACAGTGTTAATTAGTGGCAAAGCGGCAATTTTAGGAAATCCAGTCGATCATTCGTTATCGCCGACTCTTCATAAAGCTGCGTACAAGTTTTTGGGAATCCAGTGGACTTACGAAAGGTTCAATCTTGAACCAAAGAAGTTTGAAGATTTCGTGATTAGTCAAAAAGATTATTCTGGTTTTTCGGTAACTATGCCATTAAAGGACCTTGCTTTTGAATTTGCACAAAAGCACGATGACTATTCAATCTTGACTAAGGCTTGTAACACTCTTGTTAGAGAAGACAATGGAAACTGGAGTGGATTCAACACCGATGTATCAGGTTTCATTTCAATCTTGTCGCCAGTAATCGAGGTGGTGGGAACTGCTTGCGTTATAGGGTCTGGAGCTACCGCTCGTTCTGCAATAGCAGCACTTTCACATCTGGGGTATAAGAATGTGGCTATTGCGGCTCGGCGACCTGAAGCGATAAGAGAACTTTCAACTTTTTTTCCCGACATTAGTTTCTCTTTGGAAAATATCGAAAATCCGAAGGCCGAAATTTTAATTAGTACGGTTCCGGCCGGCGCATCCGATTTTGTAACTCTAAGTAGTGACACCAAAGTTTTCTTTGATGTGATTTACGCACCCTGGCCTACTAGATTG
>JBEBBT010000102.1:0-3522 GCA_041158245.1 Actinomycetota bacterium
CCAGGTGAAAAGATTCCACCACTAACTCCATAACTCACTAATCGATCGCCAACTACGACTTTTGCTTTTGGATCGATGAAAGTTAAACGCATGGAATCGTTCAGACCACGGCCTGATAGAAATCCGATTTCGCCACTGCCAGCGATTCGCGCGCCGATGTTTGATGATGCATCGGTAAGCAATACAACAGTTGCAGTGTGAGCTGTAGTCGACTGAACTCGACCGATCATTCCGTTGCCACTGATTACTGACATATTAACTTTAATACCATCTTCACTTCCGGCATCAAGTAAAACTGTTGAACCGAAACCTTGCGCAGCGCCAATTGACATTACTTGTGCAGGCACGATTCGATAATTTCCAAGGCCTGCAAGTTGCATGGTCTCGTGTAGTTTTTGTAGTTCTCTTTGCGAATTTCCAAGAGTTAAGAGATTGAGGCGAAGCTTGGCGTTTTCTTTTCTTAGATCTGTGATGATTTCATTTTTTGAACCAACTTCAGTCCAGTCCTGAATGAAGGTTTCAACTGGAACCGAAACACTTCGCATGCTTGATTGAAATGGCACAGAAATTGTGGAAACAGTTCCGCGCAAGAGATTTATCGGCCCAAAGTTTGCTTTGGCATCAAGAAAAATCAAAATGAGCGAAAACAAAAGCAAAAAACCAAGTGAAAGCAAGGGCTTTACCCTCGATTCCGCTTTCCGCTGTAGCGCCATTTGATTTTATAGTTGAACTAACGAGCTTCTGAAACGAAAACTCGGCGCAATTTGTCCCAGTCTTCGATGCAGCGACCTGAACCAACAACAACACAATCAAGTGGTGATTCCGCAACTACAACTGGCATTCCAGTTTCGCTCTTTAGACGTTCTGCCAAACCTGATAGCAACGCACCACCACCGGTCAAGATGATTCCGCGATCCATGATGTCAGCTGAAAGTTCTGGTGGAGTTTGATCCAAAGTTGCTTTCACTGCATCAACAATTGCAGCAACTGGTTCTTCAATCGCACGGCGAATTTCTTCAGGTGTAACTGTTACGGTGCGAGGCAAACCACTGATTAAATCGCGACCACGAATTTCTGCGTGTGCAAGATGTGCGGTCGGGTATGCATTACCAACTTCAATTTTGATTCGTTCTGCCATGCGCTCACCAATGAACATTGAGTATTCGCGCTTAACCCAGTTGATGATTGATTCATCAATCTTGTCGCCACCAATTTTCGCTGATTGCTTGGAAACCAATCCACCGAGTGAAATCACACCGATTTCAGTTGTGCCGCCACCGATGTCACAAACCATTGAACCTTGAGGCTCTCCAACTGGAAGGTTTGCGCCAATCGCAGCTGCCATTGGTTCTTCAATAAGTTCAACTTCACGCGCACCCGCATCACGAGCGGCTTCTTTAATTGCACGGCGATCAACTGTGGTTGCCAAACTAGGAACACAAATCAAAACGCGTGGCTTTGAAAAGAAACGACTCTTGTTGTGAACCTGGCGGATGAAGTAGCGAATCATTTCTGAGGCGACTTCGTAATCTGAAATAACGCCATCCTTAAGCGGACGAATAGCTGAGATTGAACCCGGGGTCTTACCCAACATTTGCTTCGCTTCCATACCGACAGCTAGCACGGTGTTTGTGCGATTGTCGATAGCGACCACAGATGGTTCATTCAAAACAATGCCTCGACCACGAACCCACACAAGTGTGTTGGCTGTGCCAAGGTCGATTGCCATGTCGCGGCCAAGAAAAGATGCGCCTGCCATTTAAAACCTCTCGATTGGGGAAGACTAATTAAGCCTAGGGTGCGTATCGTAGAGCGAAATTGGACATGGGCTGAACCAATGAATTTAGGCAGATACCTTGAATTCGAGCGAGATTTACGCGGTTAAATTTGGAAAGAAAAGTCCGATTTCACGCTGGGCTGACTCTGGAGAATCTGAGCCGTGGGTCAGGTTTAAACGGTTTGAAGTGGCAAGGTCAGCCCGAATAGTTCCAGGGGCAGCCTCAAATGGGTTGGTCGCGCCTTGCATGGCACGCCAAGCTGAGATCACTTCTGGTCCTTCGATGACGGCAGCCACAAGCGGGCCAGAGGTGATGAAGTCCACCAGTGGCTCGTAGAAATCTCGGCCCTTGTGCTCGGCATAGTGCTTTTCAGCCAAATCCCGAGTCAGAGTGCGCATCTCAAGCGCGACAATCTTGTATCCCCGGGTCTCAATCCGGCCAAGAATCTCGGCCACAAGTCCACGGGCAACACCATCTGGCTTGATCAATACGAGAGTGCGCTGATTTGTCATGGTTTTAGTTTAGCCCTCGAACTGGGCTCTATCGCTATCTATTTTCGTGCCAATGCGCACCGCCCAGAACCAAAGGGCCGCAAAAACAATATTGAGAATCAGTAGCTCGGTAAATCTCCAAGTCAAAACCAAAACGAATACTTCAAGAGCCGAGCCGAAATAGATGCCCCAACTTTTTCGTGTAACGCCCGATGTCAAAAACAAGAAAACAAATGCAGCCCAAAGAAACGAGGTTGGCAGCGAATCGGTTCGGTCGCCGAAAACACTGTTCCAAACTGGAATCGATAGTCCCAAACAAATTGCATGCATTACCGCGACTGCGGAAGTTAAGCGAGCTCTCACGCGTACAACTTACCTAAAAGTGCTCGCGCTTGCGCGACGGTGTACACCGAACCCGTAATCAAGATTCCAACTCCAGATTCCTGTTCAATCATTACCTGATCTGCCAACTCAATTGCATATTCAATTGAACTTGCCACATCTGGCCGTAAATCCAATTGATCTGATTCAAAATAATTTGCAGCGATGGAATGCAAATCAGAAACCGGTAAGGCGCGTTCGTGTGATGTTTGAGTCACGATTAAGTGATTGATTGCAGGTTGCAATGTACTTAAGAACTGATCTGCATCTTTGTCAGAAAACATTCCAACTATTGCCACCAAATACTCAAAATCCACTTCGGTCTGCAATGCATTAAAAAGTGAACGTGCTCCGTGAGGGTTGTGTGCGACATCCACCAAAACAGTTGGCCCGCGGCGAATGATTTCAAGCCTGCCAGGTGAAGTAACTTTTCCAAGTCCTTGTTCGATGATTTCTGAATTTAGTTTTCGGTCGTCTACACCTGCTCCGAAAAACGCTTCCACTGCAGCAACCGCTAGCGCCGCATTTGCAGCTTGGTGTTCGCCCAACAGTGGTAGAACAACTTCATCGAAGCGTCCGGAAAGTCCATCAATAGAAATCATCTGGCCACCGATTGCAAGCACGCGTTCGGCAACCCCGAAATCGCGCCCAGCGAAAAACAATGCACTGGAAGTTTCGGTTGCCCGGTCTGGAATTACTTCAGCGGCAATTGGATCTTGAAGTGCAGCAACCACCACATTATGTTCTTTAATAATGCCAGCCTTTTCGCTCGCAATTTCTTCAATCGTGTCACCTAAATATTTTTGATGATCTAAATCAATTGGAGTAATTACGCAAACATCTGCATTTACAACATTTGTAGCATCCCAACT
>JBEBBT010000103.1:0-3123 GCA_041158245.1 Actinomycetota bacterium
ATGCCGGCGGAAGAAAACTGGCCGAACAAGCAAAAGCAGCCGATGTTCAGACCAAAACTTATGGAATTAATGGTGATGCTGATTTTCAAATCAAGTTACTCAATCACCAGAAGTTTGGTTGGTCCTTCGAATTATTGAACGATGGCAGATCAATCTTGAAGGTTGATTTAAAAGTGCCGGGCACGCACAATGTTTTGAACGCTAGCGCTGCCGCAATTGCGGCCATCGAGTTAGGTGCTGATGTTGAAGGAGTTGTGCGCGGTCTAGAGATGTTTTCTGGAACCCGGCGCAGGTTTGAATTCAAAGGGTCGGTTAACGACGTTCGCGTTTATGACGATTACGCACATCATCCAACCGAAATAGCGGCGACTTTAAAAGCTGCTCGGGAAGTAGTTGGAGACGGAAAATTGATTGTCGCATTTCAAGCGCACCACTATTACCGAACCGCTCTATTTTCAAAAGAGTTTGGTCAGAGCCTCGGGCTTGCAGACAAGGTGGTAGTTCTTGAAGTTTTTGCACCTGGCGAGGAATTTATTCCCGGTTCTAGCGGGCAAACTTTGGCGGACAATGTTCCGCTTGCAAAAGAAAATGTTATTTTCGAGCCATCATGGTCAAAAGTGTCAGAACATTTGATTTCAAATGCTAGCCCTGGAGACATCATTATGACTTTGGGAGCGGGCGAGATCGGTCTGTTGTGCCCAGAAATTATCGAAAAGTTGGCAGCTAAAAGCCAATGAGTAATCAAGATTCAAACGTTCGCTCGATAGAGCGCAGGCGTCGTGAAAAGAAAAGAAAACGAATCTTCTTGGTAACTGCATTTTTTGTTGCCGCTATGTTTGCAATTTATGCAACTTATTTCAGCAACTGGTTAACAGTTAAGAAAATTTCAGTTATTGGAAATCAAATTGCATCGTCTGCATTAATTCAAACCGAAGCTGCTATCGAATTAGGCACACCTCTTGCTCGAGTTGACAGCGATGCAATAAATCGAAATTTGGCGGACATTTCTTCAGTGGACCATGTTGAAGTGCGACGGGCATGGCCAAATGAAATTGTGCTTGCGGTTAGTGAACGGGTTGCGATTGCCACAATCAAAAAATCCAATTACTGGGTTTTCGTCGATGCTAAAGGCGTCGAATATGGAAAGACTTTTAATCAGCCTAAGAATTTGATGGTCTTTAAAGTTTCAAAAAAAGCGGCTCGGGTAGAAGTAGCAAAAGTTTTTAATTCGATGCCGGGTTGGATTAAGTCTCAGATTAAAACCGTGGTTGCAAAATCCCGCGATGACGTTCGAATTTTGCTAAGTGGCTCAAGGCAAGCGATCATCGGCGACTCCTCTAGATTGGAGCGAAAATTCGCGGTTTTGAAGGTGCTGATGACCAGAAAAGCGAACATCTATGACGTGAGTGCACCTGATGTGCCAGTCACTCGTAAATAAGTAGATAAATTGTTTAGACACGCCGTAAATGTGCGTGGAATTGAGAGTGTTTTCTCTACTGTCGCATTTAAGCAAAACCTGCGTGAACTCTAAGCCTTTTCTAAAGGTTGAGAGTTCCTAGGAGAGGAATCAAAGTGACATCAGGGCAAAACTACCTCGCGGTTATCAAAGTAGTTGGCATCGGTGGCGGTGGCGGAAAAGCCATCAGCCGAATGATCGATGCTGGCCTCAAAGGTGTCGAATTCATCGCCCTTAACACCGACTTTCAGGACTTGATGTTGGTTGATGCAAACGTCAAACACGATCTTGGACGTGAAGTCACTAAGGGCTTAGGTGCAGGTGCGAACCCAGAAATGGGCCGCCTTGCAGCGGAAGCTGATGAAGCTGTCATCGAAGATATTTTGCGTGGCGCTGACATGGTTTTCATCACCGCAGGTGAAGGTGGCGGAACCGGAACTGGCGCCGCACCTGTAGTTGCGCGCATTGCTCGCCGACTAGGTGCATTGACTGTTGGTGTTGTAACCAAGCCATTCTCGTTTGAAAACTCTCGTCGCTTACAACAAGCCGAACTTGGTATTGAAGCCCTTCGCGCTGAAGTTGATACTTTAATTGTGATTCCAAACGAACGTCTGCTTTCACTTTCTGACAAATCAATATCTTTCATTGAAGCCTTCAAAGCGGCAGATACAGTTTTGTTAAATGGGGTTGGTGGAATTACTGAAATCATCACCACTCCGGGTCTAATCAATCTAGATTTTGCAGATGTGAAGAGCGTTATGGAAAACGCTGGTGGCGCATTCATGGGAATCGGAAAAGCCCGTGGCGAAAATCGCGCAGTATTGGCAGCAGAAGCAGCTATCGCCTCACCACTACTTGAAGAAAGTATCGAAGGCGCTCGCAATGTTTTGATTTCAATAGCGGGTGCTAGCGACATTGGATTGTTTGAAGTTAATGATGCGGCGAACCTGATCAAGAATGCAGTTCACAAAGATGCAAACGTCATCTGGGGTATGGCAGTAGACGAAAAACTTGGCGATGAAGTCAAAGTTACAGTCGTTGCTGCTGGTTTTGATTCAGGAACTCCTGCATACAAACCGGCTCCAAGCATTGCTACGAGTGAAGAAGGCAATGTAAAGGTTGCCCCTGAAGTTGAAGAGATTCCATCTTGGTTGAACAGCGATGCCGAATCTGCACCAACTTCGGTTGATGCTGAAAAACCTGCTGAAGAGTCAACCACTTACACTGGCCCAAAACGCACCATCGTGTTTGAAGATTCAGATCTGGGCGAAGAGATTGATGTTCCAGACTTCTTGAAGTAGAAGTCAGATGCTCACTTCTGGTTTTTTTGAAAACAAAACTGGCCAACAAATGGCCAAGTGGGCATTTTCAGATCGAAATGATGGAAACAGTTCATCCCCTTACGTTTCGTTAAATCTTGCTACCCATGTAGGCGATAGCCCAATGGCGGTTGCATTCAATCGAAATAGTGTGCTCGAGGAATTTGGCTACAAAGATGTCACTTGGCCAGGTCCAGTACATGGAACCGACATTGGACTCGTTGAAAAATCCGCTGGCTTATTTCCTGATGTGGATGGGCTCATCACTAAACGCCGTGAAACAGTGCTCACCACTATGGGAGCTGACTGCGTTCCACTCATTGCCGTTGATGTCGAAAACAAAATTGC
>JBEBBT010000104.1:0-3873 GCA_041158245.1 Actinomycetota bacterium
GTGAAGCATGGGCAGATTCAGGACTCGACCTTGAGTCAATCGATAAGACTCGTATTGGTGTGGTTTATGCAACTGGTATTGGTGGCGTTACATCTCTACTTGCCCAAGCCGAAATTTTGCGAACCGAAGGTGCACATCGAGTATCTCCAATGACTGTTCCAATGCTGATGCCAAATGGTCCAGCGGCCTGGGTTGGTTTGGAATTTGGCGCGCAAGCTGGAGTTCACACACCAGTCAGCGCATGCGCATCCGGTGCAGAGGCAGTCGCTTGGGGTGCGCGAATGATTCAAGATGGTCGCGCTGATGTTGTGGTTGCTGGAGGCACTGAAGCCGCAATTACCGCCTTAACTATGTCTGCATTTAACTCAATGCGTGCACTTTCAACTCGAAATGATGATCCAGCTTCAGCCTCGCGTCCGTACGATCAAGGTCGCGACGGCTTCGTCATGGGTGAGGGCGCTGGTACGTTGATTTTGGAATCTGAAGAACATGCAAAAGCTCGTGGAGCCCACATCTATGCGCAATACGCAGGTGCAGGCATGACTTCTGATGGTCACGATATTGCCCAACCTCATCCTGAAGGTGCTGGAGCAATTCGCGCAATTAAATTCGCTTTAGAAGATTCCAATTTGTCGGCAAATGACGTTGTACACGTAAATGCACATGCAACATCTACCCCACTTGGTGACGTAGCTGAAGCTTTAGCCCTTCGCACCGCACTTGGTTCACATGCTTCAAATGTTTTAGTTAGTGGAACAAAATCTATGACTGGTCATTTGCTCGGTGGGGCTGGCGCGATTGAAAGCGTCTTCTCTGTTTTAGCAATTGCCGAACGAGTTGCACCGCCAACAATTAATATCGAAAACATCACACCAGATCTTGGAATAGATGTTGTTAATGGAAAGTCGCGACCACTTCCTAGTGGTGATATCGCAGTCTTGAATAATTCATTTGGATTCGGTGGCCACGATGTCGCCGTAATCTTTAAGAACTTCTAACTATTAGCCGACGATTCGATGTGCAATTCGCACAACGTCACTGTCCATAGCAACGCGGAACGGCTCTAACTCAACGTCCCAAGCGGTACCGAGTAAAGAGTCAATTGCACTTTGTAATTCAACCAAATTCGATTGCTTGGTTTCCATCAAATGGCGAAGTCGTTGCTCATTTATAACTACATCACCATGCACATTGATGTCAGCTCTAAAAATTCCTAAATTTGGTGTGAAACAAAATCTTTGATTGAAATCAGGACCAGAAGACATTTCGGTTACTTCGAATCGAATATGTGGAATTGCTTTCAACCCTGTTGCAATTTTGGCGGCTAGCCCAACACTTCCAGCCCATTCATAAGAGGCACGAACCATCGAAGGTGAAATTGTTTGGGTGTACCAATCTAGCTTCACTGGATTTTTTGTTAAGTCTGAAAGCACCCACTCAATCGGAGCGGTCATCGCCTTTGTTGAAGCGTGCACAATCAACGTGCCATGCGCACGCGAAGAATCCGCGCTCACGGCAACACTAGATGAATTGATCACCATGGCAAATACCCCTTCGAAAGTGAACTTCGCCTTCCCCTGCGCGGCTCACTTCGGTGATCTGTTCCAACTCTAAAGGCTTCTAGCCTCTTTGTCACGTTCGAGATGGGCAATTAAGGCCGGTTTTAGAGCGTTCCAGCCCTTGTAAGCCACATGTTCGGGCTCCATTGTCTTGATTGCTTCAAGTAGTTTCTCAGGTGTTTCAATTTCCTGTAACAGCCTGCCAAGCGGTGTTACGTATGTGCGAATCGTGAAAACAATATCCCCAGATTCTGGCATTTTCCTCAAGGTTTGACGTTCTACACGAAAGTAGATCTGCTCATCGAGGTTGGCACCCTCAATCTTTAGTTGATTCTCAGCAGATGGCGGTGTCGGCTGAAATCTGGTCGCATTGTCTAACAAAGTCCAGTTCGCTCGCCACATACTTCTATCTGCCGTCAACTTATCGAATGTCACTTCAACTGCATTGCCAATTTGCTCTTGGTATCCAGGTACAGGTTGGTGAATACCTTCTAAAGATTTTCCAATTTTGTCGAACAGTTTCCAGCGAGAAGGAGCGTACAAAACAGCGGCAGTGAGTATCCACTTCCCTTCGATATTTGTCATTATGCAAATATCTTCTTGAACTACCTTTGAAATTTCTAGAAGCGAATTAAATGGTTTGAACCGCTCTGGATGAAAAGTGTGAAGATTTTCGGTAGCGAGATCAAGAAACTCATCCACACCTGATTTACTTTCTTGCAGTTGGGCAAAAACTTCTGCGTTCGCTGCATCTAGTTTTATTTTTTCAGCAATTTCTTCAGCATAGTAATCATCAAACTCAAACCAGTTCTGTAAATCTAAAGTTCGTAAGCCAACACTTAAGCGATTACCACGTGGATCAACTGGGTAATACATTGCTGTCTTCTCGCTGTTTATTGATTACATCGTCCCAATTAATTTTTCGCGCTCGGAATGTGAAGACAAAAACTTTCACAACCTCATCAAGCGAACGAGCCACAATCACTCCAAAGAATCCCAAACCGGCTGGAAATCCGAGCAAAACGGCTAAAGGCACACCAACTACAAATGCGCCGATTAGGTCGCCCCAAATAATTCCCTTGGCATCGTTTCCATTTGGCAAAACCATGGCGCCGAGCAACATATTTCGGACCTTTATTGGTTGCATAAGTGCATTAACCAGAATGCCAATCACAGCCAAACTTCTAACTTCTGCACCGGCTTCTTCATAGAGAATTCCAAGCAACATGGTTGTGCTGGCCAATAAAGCCCCAAAGAACAATCCCGAGTACAACCCAAGCTTTTGAATTCGTTTAATCCACGCTTTCACTTGAGCAGTATCGTGTGAACCGACTGCTCGACCAACCAATACTTGGCCTGCGCTTGCTAATCCAACACTTGCCACAATAAAAATACCTTCGATTGTGGTAGCAATTTGCCCAGCAGCTAATGGCAGGTTTCCAAGTTTTTGCAAAACAATGTTGTAAGAAAAAATTCCAAGCGTCCAAACCAACTCGGTAACTCCAAGTGGAATGGCCAGTACGAAAAGCGGTTTAATGACTTCGATAGTTTCCTTGTAGGAATTTGGCAACTCCCAATTAGCCACGTTGTGCAATACATATGCCTGGTATCCCAAGATCAACACTTTCAAAGTTGCTGTAATCAATGTTGCAAGCCCTGCTCCTGCAACTCCCATTTTTGGTAAAGGACCAAAACCGAAAACCAGCATGTATCCAAGCACTGTATTTAAGACCACTGTTGAAACTGTTGCCACTAACGGACTTCTCGGATGATCGGTTGCGCGCAACAAGCCGCTGAGCACTGCACTCATCATGTTTGGAATCAACGAAAGCGCCGTAAATTTCAAATACTCGACTCCGGTTTCGGCAACTTCTTTTGATGCACCACTTAAAACCATTAATTCGTGTGGCCAGATCCACATAACCATTGCGAAAAATGCGGTCACCAAAACCGAAAATGCAATCGCGACTGTTACTGTCACGTTCAATTCATGCAGGCGCTTTCCACCAAAAGCTCTTGAGACCAGAACGCTCACTGAGACACCGACAGCACCTAAAGTGACCATCAAAATAAAAGTCATGGAATTTGCAAAACCAACCGAAGCAATAGCAATAGCTCCAAGCGCGCCAACGATAATCTGATTAACCCAATTGAGTGCCAACATAATCACGAACTCGAGGCTGACTGGGACTGCAATTTTGGCAATTTCTCGAGTTGATTCCTGCATGTGGCCGAGCCTAGTTGACGCTGGAGTAACCGTTTTTGGCTAACCTTGAATAGAAGGTTTGGCACAATTCCACCCTGATTTGAAAGT
>JBEBBT010000105.1:0-5774 GCA_041158245.1 Actinomycetota bacterium
GACTTATCCAAGATTCAGTCACGGCTGAAGCTGCGTCAAAACCAAGTGCTTTACATAATGCACGTACATCATCTTCTGTCGAAGTCTCATCGAAAGATACCGAACACCAATTTTGGTCTACAGAGCGAATGTTAAAACCAGCTGCAAAAGTTTTTGCAAGATTTTCTTGTGCCTGCCCATAATTGAAAGCTACGGTGTCAAAGAATTCTTCTGACTTAATTTTTCCGCCAGCTGCCACAACCGAATTGGCGAATTGCTTTGCAAGGCTATTTGCTGACAATGCAATCTCTTGAAGGCCACTCAATCCGTGATACGCAGCGTACATACCTGCCATCACTGCGAGAAGCGCCTGCGCTGTGCAAATGTTGCTGGTGGCTTTTTCACGACGAATATGTTGTTCTCTAGTTTGAAGCGCAAGTCGGTAAGCCCGCTTACCTTGTGCATCAACAGATACTCCGACTAAACGTCCTGGCATGGTGCGCTCTAATCCGGATCTAACAGCCATGAAACCGGCGTGCGGACCGCCAAATCCCATGGGAACACCAAAGCGTTGAGCACTTCCAATAGCGATATCAGCGCCAAAAGATGCAGGTGATGGCAAAATTGTTAGAGCTAATAAATCGGTTGCATAACAAACCAAGTTATTCGCTTCATGCGCAGCCGCCACTAACTTGCTGAAATTATTTATTACGCCTGTTGAAGATGGGTAAGAAACAATTACACCAAAACTATCTGTGAAATCAGGCAATAGCTGGCTGTCAAAAAGTTCTACTTCGATTCCCAACGGGATTGCTCGAGTTTTGACAACATTCAAAGTTTGTGGATGGGTGTCGCTATCAACATAAATTTTCTTTGCATCACCTTTATGCTGGCGTAACATCAACGTCATCGCTTCGGCAGCCGCGGTTGGTTCGTCTAAGAGTGATGCACCAGCAATATCCAAACCTGTTAAATCTGTGACTAGCGTTTGAAAATTTATCAACGCTTCCAAACGACCTTGTGAGATCTCAGGTTGATATGGTGTGTATGAGGTGTACCAAGCTGGATTTTCTAGAACGTTTCGCAAAATAACTTGTGGAACGAAAGTGTTGTAATAACCCTGACCAATTAGTGACTTTGTTTTCGAATCATTGAGTTGAGCCAGCTCACGCAATTCAGCTAAAACTTCCGACTCGGTTACTGCCTCAGGAAGATTTAAGCCAGTTGTCATTCGGATTGATTCGGGGCTGGCCTTTGCAATTAGCTCGTCGAGTGAACTTAAATTAAGTTCCTTCAACATGGTTTCGCGAGCTTGAACAGCCGGACCTATGTGTCGGTTTTTAAAGTCATGAACATTCTTGCGAGTCATACGAGTCTCCTTTTTTGAGACCCATCTGTAATCCGCTTAACGCGACCTGAGAGTTTCGAAAGTAAAACTTTCTTTCACCTACGGTGAGCAGCGATGCTCTTTTCAGATGCACACACGAAATATCGGTACTTTTGCCTGAGAGTTTCCGGGGTGTTGCTCCTTCGGCGGATGAAATTCACCGCTCTCCCGACACTCGTATTGTGTACGGGCAGACTCTAGTCTGAAAAGGTTATCCGGCGTTTCGGCTCGCCCGACGAAGCGAGAGCTCGTCAGAGCCAGAGATCAAATCTTCAGCCTCTTCAACATCAACTGGCAAGCCAGCCAAACTTCCTTCAACTTCTTGAACCACCACACCAAGAGCGATACCAAAAACTGCCTGTCCGCCACGAAGAAGGTCGAGAACTTGTTGATCTGAAGTGCATTCATAGATCGATGCACCATCAGACATCAGGGTGATGCTTGAGAGATCTTCGATTCCCTGCTCGCGAAGGTGATCAATTGCTGTTCGAATATTTTGTAGTGATACACCGGTGTCGAGGAGCCGTTTTACAACTTTGAGTACAAGAACATCTTGGAAACTGTATTGACGAAGAGTTCCAGAGCCGGTTGCCTCACGCATACTAGGTACAACTAAACCGGTACGTGCCCAATAATCAAGCTGTCGGTACGTAATTCCAGCAACCGAGCAAGCAACTGCACCTTTGTAGCCGGTGGTCTGAATACTCATTAATACTCCTTGGGAAGGTGTCTAAATCTAGGTTCGATATGGTTCAAGGTCAAAGACATTTAGAACGACACGCCGTAAACTCTCAAGTGAGACTTTAGAAATCTTCAGGTTTGAGGTTTTCGAGGAAATCTTTAAAGGCCTCGATTTCGGTTTCTTCATCAATTTGTTCATCCTCAAATCCAGAATCGACCACAAAACCGGCTTTATCAAAAACCTCTTCTGCCACCAAGATGGGCGCATCTGTACGAATGGCTATGGCTACCCCATCGCTTGGGCGACATTCAATTCGAGATCCATCACTTAAAACTAGCTCTGCTAGATAAACCCCGTCAGAAAGTTCATTAATTCTCACAGTGACTAGATTTACGTTAAGAGTCTTGAGAATATTGACAATCAAATCATGTGTGAGAGGTCGTGGTGCCTGCAACTCTTGCTGGGCCATCGCAATTGCACCCGCTTCAACAGCCCCAATCCAAATTTCTAAAACTCTACCTTGGGTTGAGAGTTCTTTAAGAATCAAGACTGGTGAATTGCCAGAGTCGTCAATGCGTATGCCAACAACTTCGACGCTCAACATTCGATTAATCCAACTGTGACAGACCGGCTCGCACCAAGCTTGAGTGCAGGCCAACAGAGAGAGCGGCGATGTCCCTTGCAACATCCTGTGCTTGCTGGGCTAACTCCGGATCTTTTTGATGGGCCAACGTTGAAACAACCTGCGTGATAAGTCCAAGTTCGCGTTCGGCCGCAATCTTGAACGGACGCAAGTGCCGCGGCTCAATTCCATATTGGCTCAAGGCCACAATAGATTTCAAAATTGCCACATCATCAGCATTAAAAGATTCGGTGGCCGAAGCTATTAAGCCAAACTCTTTAGCAGCGTCCAACTGAGCCTTTTGGGCATTCGCAGCTTCAAGTAACTCGATAGAAGTTAGGCGAAGTGGCGAATTTTGAACGAAATCTTGTGCAGTTGGAAGTGAATCCACCGAAACAAGCGCCCGCGGAGAAACCTTATTAACCTCATCTGGTTCAAGACCGCGATCAAGTGCGTCGAGTCTTTCCTTGATTACCCGCAGTGGCATGTATTGATCTCGTTGCAGCGAAAGTACATACCGCAAGCGGGCAATGTCTGCATGTGAATATTTCCGGTATCCAGAGGCAGTACGTTGAGGTTCAACAAGGCCTTCGGTCTCGAGGAAACGTATTTTCGAAATTGATATGTCAGAAAATTCTGGTTTCAGGAATTTCAACACATCGCCGATGCTCAAAAGTTGTTGAGGTTGTAGTGCGCTCACTATTTACTCGCTTCGTAGAAACTGAAACGGAATTTTCCAATTTGAATCTCGTCCCCTGAATTTAACTTTGTTGGGGATTCAATTAAAACTTTATTTATGTAGCAACCATTCAAAGAACCAAGATCAGTCAAAGACCATCCTGAGGAATTCTTTTCAAGGACTGCGTGCCTTCGGCTAACGGTGATGTCATCTAAATACAAACCGTTGTCGTCGGTTCTTCCAACTTCGATCTTGTCTGAATCCAGAGTCCAAATCTCGCCAGCATTCGGTCCACGCAAAACTACAAGTGCCGCTTTTCCTACAGGAATATCCGAAACATTAACAATGTGGTGTGGCTCTTCAATTGAATTGTCGTGTGAAATCGAAGTGGTGGAATCCAATCCAAATGCATCTTGTCCACACTTGGAACAAGTTTGCGTAGGAGTCTGAGCACCGCAAGATTTGCAAATCACGGCGCAAGCCTAAAAACTCTTTACCCAAGGGTCAACCTCGGGGTTAGGTTTAGGAAGCGCTAGTAATTTGTGTGTATTCAGCAGCCGAAATAAGGCCTGACAAGTTTGAAGTGTCAACCTTAACTTCAGCAATCCAGCCGTTGCCATATGGATCTTGATTGATGGTTTCTGGCGAAGTCTCGACCGAATCATTTACAGCGCTCACTGTTCCACTGACAGGCGCATAAATATCTGAAACTGATTTTGTACTTTCAACCTCACCGCAACTATCGCCATAAGTTATTGAAGAGCCGACGGCTGGCAAAGTTACGAAAACAATGTCGCCAAGTGCTGCTTGTGCGAAATCCGTAATTCCAAACCGGACTGTTTCGGCATCGAGAATCTGAACCCACTCGTGTTCTTTCGTGTAGCTGAACTCACTTGGGACGTTTGACATAAGTCCTCCTAAATCTTGCCTTAGCCTAGCCACGAACTAACTGTTGCATTTGATTGCGGTATAGAAATCCCGCATACCAATAGACAGCTATGCCCCACCACAAGAATGCCGTTCCAAGGTGTTCGAAAACCCAGCTAAGTTCAAAGCGGAGATTACCTAAGAAAATAGCCGGAAGTGAATACAGCAATAGCAACGTTCCAGCTTTTCCTACATAGTGGACTTTTGGAGGATCAAATCCTGCTCTTCTGTTTCTAACCTGCAGAACCAAAAGCCAAATTTCCCTTGCAACAATTAACACCACTGCAATTGTTGGAATCAGATCGCGGACAAGCAAAACCGCTATGGCAGTGACGATGTAGAGGCGGTCCGCAATTGGATCGAGCAACGCGCCTATTTCCGAGAACTGGTTTAGTTTGCGGGCAAGAAAACCATCTAGCCAATCGGTTATGCTCGCAATTGCGAAAATCCAGAATGCGATCAGGTCATTTTGTTCCACTAAACCGAAATAGAGCAGCGCTGGAATCCCCAGTAATCTTGCAAAGGAAACAATGTTCGGGATTGTCCACATCGCTTCCTCCTTTGTCGGGCTAGCGGGATTTGAACCCACGACCCCTTGACCCCCAGTCAAGTGCGCTACCAAGCTGCGCTACAGCCCGTTGCCTAAATCTTAACTTTAGGTTTTCTTCTTCGATCGAATTCGCATTTGAATGCGGATTGGTGTTCCTTTGAAATCAAACTCTTCACGCAATCGCCGCTCGATGAAGCGCCGATATCCAGCATCGATAAAACCACTTGTGAACAACACAAATGTAGGTGGTCGAACACCAGCTTGAGTTACAAACAAAATTTTAGGTTGCTTCCCGCCTCGAACTGGATGAGGATGAGCTGCCACTAATTCGCCCATAAATTGATTTAGTTTTCCGGTTGGGACTCGTCGATTCCAATTCTCCAGGGCTAAACGAACATGGTTTGCGATTTTCTGAATGTTACGACCAGTCTTGGCGGCAACGTTAACTCTTGGCGCCCAGTCGATTTGTTGTAAATCAGTTTCAATTTCTCTTTCTAGATAAAACTGTCTTTCCTCGTCGATTAGATCCCATTTATTGAGTAGTAAAACTAAAGCACGCCCGGACTCAACAACCATCGACAAGATTCTTTGATCTTGCTCAGTGATTGTTTCAGAGGAATCGATAAGCATCAAAATCACCTCAGCTCTCTCGATTGCAGCTTTAGTGCGAAGTACTGCGTAATACTCATGCCCTGAGGCTTCATCAAAACGTTTACGAATTCCAGCGGTGTCGACTATTAGCCACTCTTCACCGTCAATCATTACAACTTCATCAACAGGGTCCACAGTTGTGCCTGCTACATCGTCAACAACAACGCGATTCTCACCTGCAAGTTTGTTAAGCAATGATGACTTGCCAACATTAGGTTTTCCGATAAGTGCTATTCGATGCAAACGGGAATGAGTTTTACTTGCTGGATCAATTTGTGAAAACTTTTCAACAATTTC
>JBEBBT010000106.1:0-4062 GCA_041158245.1 Actinomycetota bacterium
ATTAGCAGCCAAAACGGTTGTCGTGATTGGCGACGGAGAACTTGAATCGCAGAAATTTAGTATTAAAAGAATGGCAGACGGAAAAACAATTGAATCATCAATTGCAGATTTAAGTAGCAACATCAAAAAGTTGATTGAGGAGAAATAGTGTTACGTACACATAACGCAGGCACACTTCGAGCGAGTGATGCGGGAACGACAGTAACTTTGGCAGGATGGGTGGCGCGTCGACGCGATCACGGCGGTGTTGCATTTATTGATTTGCGCGATGCATCAGGTGTGGTTCAAGTTGTGGTTCGTGATGAAAAAACAGCTCACATTCTGCGTAGTGAATTTTGCGTAAAAGTAATTGGAGAGGTTTCCTTACGACCAAGCGGAAATGAAAACCCAGAACTTCCAACTGGTGCAATCGAAATTTTGGCAGATGTTGTTGAAGTTCTGAGCGAATCCGCTCCGTTGCCATTTCCAATTGATGACAATCTTGAAGTGGGCGATGAAACCCGACTCAAATGGCGCTACCTAGATTTGCGTAGAACAGGTCCAGCCGCTGCGTTACGTATGCGAAGTAAAGTAAATCAAATTGCCCGCGACGTTTTATTGGCTCAGGATTTTGTCGAAATCGAGACACCAACATTGACACGTTCTACTCCTGAAGGTGCACGTGACTTCCTTGTTCCAGTTCGCTTAAAGCCTGGAAGTTGGTATGCGCTACCTCAAAGCCCACAGCTATTCAAACAACTTTTGATGGTTGCAGGAATGGAAAGATATTTCCAAATTGCACGCTGCTATCGCGATGAGGATTTCCGTGCTGATCGTCAGCCAGAATTTACCCAACTTGATATTGAGATGTCTTTTATTGAGCAAGAAGATATTTTGAATCTTGGCGAACAGTTAGTTAGAGCATTGTGGAAAGGTGCTATCGACTACACAATTGGTGATATCCCGAGAATGACATACAACGATGCAATGCGTCTGTATGGAACCGATAAACCTGACTTGCGCTTTGGTTTGGAACTCGTGGATTTAACTGAATACTTCTCTAAGACCGAATTTCGGGTATTTCAAGCTGACCATGTTGGTGCAGTTGTAATGCCCGGTGGTGCAGATCAGCCGCGACGAACTTTTGATGCCTGGCAGGAGTGGGCCAAGCAGCGCGGAGCGAAAGGTTTGGCATACGTAACCTTTGGAGAAGATGGCGAACTGGGTGGACCAGTTGCAAAGAATCTAAGTGAAGAAGAACGTAACGGACTCGCAGGCGCTACAGGCGCTAAGGCAGGTGACTGTGTTTTCTTCGCTGCAGGTAAACGTTCCGATGCACTCGGGCTGTTGGGGGCAACCAGACTTGAAGTTGGCAAGCGAATTGGTGCCATAGACGAATCTCAATGGTCTTTCCTTTGGGTGATTGATGCGCCAATGTTTGAAGTCATTGAAAACGAAGATGGCACACCTGGGTGGACTGCAGTTCACCATCCATTCACCTCACCTAATTCCGAATGGATCGATAACTTTGAATCGGATCCAGGAAATGCACTGGCTTGGGCTTACGACATTGTTTGCAATGGAAATGAAATCGGTGGTGGATCAATTCGTATCCATCAAGGCAATGTTCAAGAGCGAGTTTTCAAATTATTGGGATTGTCTGATGAAGAAGCTCAAGAGAAATTTGGGTTCTTGCTAGAGGCCTTTAAGTTCGGACCACCACCTCATGGCGGAATTGCGCTCGGATGGGATCGCATTTGTATGTTGCTTTCAGGAGCTGCAAATCTTCGAGAAGTTATTGCATTTCCAAAAACCGGCGGTGGCCACGACCCATTAACTGGAGCCCCAACTCCAATTACTCCAGCGCAGAGAAAAGAAGCTGGTGTCGATTTCAAGCCGGAAAAGAAATCTGAAAAAGTAGCAGGCTAAGTGTCTATCTTTGAGAATTCTTCAACTGCTCCATTAGCAGTTCGGATGCGCCCACAAAATGCATCCGAATTGGTGGGGCAGGAGAGTGCTCTTAAAGAAGGATCTCCACTTCGCCGGCTTCTCGATGGAGACACGCAAGCTGCTGTAAGTATTTTGCTTTGGGGTCCACCTGGCAGCGGCAAAACGACGCTCGCGCAAATGATTGCTTCTGCCACTAGTCGGAATTTTGTTGAACTATCAGCAATTTCTTCTGGAGTTAAAGACGTCCGTGAAGTAATTGCAGATGCTAAAGATTCCATATCAATTGGTGGGCAAAATACGGTTTTGTTCATCGATGAAGTTCACCGATTCAATAAATCTCAACAGGATGCTCTATTACCAGCGGTAGAAAATGGCTGGGTAACCCTTGTTGCAGCAACAACAGAAAACCCAAGTTTCAGTGTCAATGCGCCACTGCTTTCTCGATCAATCGTGGTGAGATTACAAAAGCTTTCAGAACAAAACCTTGAGCTATTGATTAAAAGAGCCGTTGAATCAGAACGTGGACTTAACAAATCCGTCGAATTAGATGAATCGGGATTGCATTTTTTGGTTCGACTTGCCGGTGGTGATGCTCGGCATGCTTTGACACTACTTGAGGCCGCAGCAGGAATTGCAATTGCCGAGAATTCTTCGATTACGCAAGAGATAGTTTCGCAAGCGGCACAACATGCAATAGTTCATTACGACAAAGATGGAGATCAGCATTACGACGTTATCTCTGCATTTATTAAGAGTATGCGTGGCTCAGATGTTGACGCTGCATTGCATTATTTGGCACGAATGATTGTTGCTGGTGAAGATCCAAGATTTATTGCAAGAAGAATTGTGATTTTGGCCAGCGAAGATATAGGTATGGCAGACCCGACAGCATTGCAAACCGCATTAGCCGCTTTGCAAGCGGTTTCGTTGATTGGAATGCCAGAAGCATCCTTGACTTTGGCGCATGCTGTAATCCACGCATCACTTGCCCCTAAAAGTAATTCTGTGGCAGTAGCCATTGAGCGAGCTATTAGCGATGTAAATCAGGGCAGAGGTGGTGAGGTTCCGCCGGCTTTACGAGATGCTCATTACGCAGGGGCAACCAAGATGGGACATGGGGTTGGATATCAATACCCACACGATTTGCCAAGTGGTGTCGCACAGTTCACTTATATGCCGGCGGATATATCCAAGCAGACTTATTACTCACCGAGCGATCATGGACTTGAAAAGCGCTGGGCTGACGTTTTATCGCACATAAAAAACCTACTCAATGGCGACTCGGTAGGGTCAGCCACTGAATCAAAGGAAGGTAAATCAAAATGAAATCAGCTGACATTCGACAGCGTTTTCTTGACTATTTCGAAAAGAATGGTCACACAGTTGTACCTTCCGCGTCACTATTGCTTGACGACCCAACGTTGCTTTTCGTCAATGCCGGCATGGTTCCTTTTAAACCCTATTTCCTTGGCGAAGCGGCGGCGGAATATAAACGAGCTGCTAGCGTTCAAAAATGTGTGCGAACTCTTGACATTGAAGAAGTTGGTAAAACCACACGGCACGCGTCTTTCTTTCAAATGGCTGGCAATTTTTCCTTTGGCGACTACTTCAAAGAAGGTGCGATTCCGTTTGCATGGGAATTGCTAACTAGTTCAACTTCAGATGGTGGCTATGGATTCCCAGAAGACAAACTTTGGGTGACTGTTTACGAAGATGATGACGAGGCCGCTGAAATCTGGCACAAAAAAGTTGGTGTCCCTAAAGACCGAATTCAACGCCGTGGGCAGATTGATAACTTCTGGTCAATGGGTGTTCCTGGCCCTTGTGGCCCTTGTTCGGAAATTTATTATGACCGAGGTCCTCAATACGGCAAAGAAGGCGGCCCAGTAGTTGATGAGGATCGCTACCTTGAAGTATGGAACCTCGTTTTCATGCAATTCGAGCGAGGTGCGGGACCTGGAAAAGAAGGTTACCCAATCCTTGGAGAGTTGCCAGCAAAGAACATCGATACCGGCATGGGTGTTGAACGCATGGCTGCACTTTTGCAGGGTGTTGAAAACATCTATGAGATTGATACAACTCGAGTAATCCTTGATAAGGCTGTTGATTTAACTGGCGTTAAATATGGACAAT
>JBEBBT010000107.1:0-2985 GCA_041158245.1 Actinomycetota bacterium
CGGTTTTTTCGTTTGCTTTTGTTGCTGCGATGTCGGAGGTTGAACCTGCGCGCTTCATCCGAACCCAGCCAAGAATGTTTCGTTGTTTTGCCCGACCCACTGCCATTGAACCAGCAGGCACATCTTCGGTAATCACACTTCCAGCTGCGGTGTAAGCGCCATCGCCAATATTTACCGGCGCAACAAGCATGGTGTCCGAACCAATTCGAACCGCATCACCTACGACTGTGTGATGTTTTTTAACCCCGTCATAATTAACGAAAATTGTGGCCGCACCTATGTTTGAACCTTCACCAATAGTTGCATCACCAACATATGAAAGGTGTGGAACTTTTGAACCCGCGCCAATGATTGCGTTTTTAACTTCAACGTAAGCACCGACTTTGGCCGATTTGTGCAATTCACTTCCAGGGCGCAAATAACTAAATGGACCTACCTGGGCGCGAACTCCGATGTGGGCATCGTTTGCGTATGTGCGGGTAATGGTCGCACCTTCATCAACCGTGCAGTCAATCAAAGTTACATCAGGTCCAATGTGAGCATCTTCACCAATTGCAGTTTTACCTTGCAAGTATGTTGATGGCTCAATCACTACATCGCGCGCAATCACCACATCTGATTCAATCCAAGTTGTTGCAGGATCAACAATGGTTACACCCTCGCGCATCCAAACTTCGTTGATTCGATCTCGCAAAATTTCTGTGCAGGCCGCCAATTGTTTGCGATCATTGATTCCAAGAATTTCACTTTGATCTGCGACGGCCACTCCGATAACTGACTTTCCTGCTTCATGGAGAATCTTGATGACATCGGTTAGGTATTCCTCGCCTTGGGCATTGTTGGTATTGATTTTGCCTAATGCCTCTTCAAGTAGCTTGCGATTGAAAACATAAATGCCGGAGTTAATTTCGGTGATGGCCTTTTGCTCATCGGTGGCATCCTTCTCTTCAACGATGCCAACTACCGCTGAAGATTTGTCGCGAATGATTCGGCCATATCCAAATGCGTCAGCTACTTTCGCTGTGAGGATGGTGGCCGCTGCGTTGGAGTCGATGTGCGCCTGCCACAAAACGCGAAGCGCTGCACCGGTGAGAAGCGGTGTATCTCCATACAAAACCATTACATGGTCTGAATCAGATTTTGCGCTTTGACTTGCAAGCGCAATTCGAACTGCATGTCCAGTTCCGTTTCGTGGAGTTTGTTCAACTTTCAAAACGGCTGGTTGATTTTCAGATAGCCAGGTTTCAACTTGTTCGCGGCCACTGCCCGTAACGACCAAAATTCTGTTCGGCTCCAACTGCCAAGCTGCATTGATTACATGGCCCAAGATTGGACGGCCAAGAATTGGGTGAAGAACTTTGGGAAGTTTGGATCGCATTCGCGTTCCTTCACCGGCGGCTAGAACCAGCACGAGTGACGGGGTTGACACGAATTTCCTCCCAAGAGACAGGGCAAACCCTAGCCTGAGAGACTTTTAATGGGAATGCTCCCCGTCGAGGATTCGAACCTCGCCAAACGCCTCCAAAGGGCGTTGTGCTGCCGCTACACCAACAGGGATTAGTTAGCACTTGCGCACTAACAGGGGCGTATTGAACACGCACCCGCCGTAGGCAACCACTTGCCTGCCTACGAGGGCGTAGGTTAGCGTGAATAATTGGTCGCGAGAAATTGATAGGTGGGCTATGGCAGACAACGTCACACGGCTAGAAGTGGCTGACGGCTCCGCTCGCCCTACCCGGATTCAGCCAGTCGAACCGCAGACCACCCGCAAACGAATGACCGCTCTTGAACGTCGAGAACAGCTCATCCATGTGGGCAAAGCGCTCTTTGCATCACGCGGTTATGAAGCAGTAACCATCGAAGAAATCGCGGCGCAAGCAGAAGTTTCAAAACCAGTGATCTATGAACACTTTGGTGGAATAGAAGTCGAAGGAAAAAGTTACGGCGCGAAAGAATCTCTTTACGCAGTAATAGTTGATCGGGAAATCGCTGCCCTACTTCATACAATCGAAAAAGCTCTTGATGGCTCGCACCCGCGCATCATGCTCGAACAAGCCGCCGTGGGTTTTCTAACCTACATTGAACAAAATACTGAAGGCTTTCAAATTTTGGTGCGCGACTCCCCTATGGGAATGGTTAGCGGATCTTTTTCAAGTTTGATCACTGACATCGCAATGCGCGTGCAACATTTATTGGCATCGGAATTTCGTCGTCGAAAACTAAATTCAAAGTTTGCACCACTCTATGCGCAGAGTTTGGTGGGCATGGTTGCACTAACCGGTCAATGGTGGGTGGAGACTCGTAAGCCTTCAAAGGAAGAAGTCGCATCACACTTAGTGAACTTGGCTTGGAATGGTTTAGCTGGTCTTGAAGCAAAACCAGAATTGAAATCGCAAAAGAAATAATCAGGTGGTGTCTGGATTGACCAATGAGTCTTTGGACTGCTTGGTTTGAGTTTCTTCGCCACTGAGAATTTTTCTTGGATCTAAATCTTTAATGTCTCGCAAAGTATCCGGATCGATTGCAGCCGCTTCTGTGATTGCGGTTCTAGCATCTTGGACTTGACCTCGCAGTTGTCGCATGAACTTTGCAGCTTGTGCCGCATAGCTTGGAAGTCTTTCTGGCCCGACAACTATCAATCCAAGCACGGCAAGGATGAAAAACTCCCCAAACCCAATATCGAACAACATGGCTTTAGCCTAATTCGACTTTCTTTATTGACTAGCGGGATGTGAGCGTGATCTTGAAAGTCTTACCGGAATCGGTTTCAACTTCGACTACATCGCCTGGATTCTTGGACCGAATCACAATCACCAATTCGGCATCGCTTTTGATAATTCGACCATTCGCTTTAACAATGATGTCGCCTTTTCTAATTCCAGCCTTCTCGGCAGGTCCTCCGGCCGTGACATCTTCAACAACCGCACCTTCAATTTGAGATTGAATTGCTAGTTCCACACCCATCACTGGAATAGTTGCTTTGCC
>JBEBBT010000108.1:0-2650 GCA_041158245.1 Actinomycetota bacterium
CTTATGGTCCAGCATGGATCAATAGCGATGGCGACCCAGACAACATTGCTGGTGGAAAAGTAACTTCGCCAGCAGCGGTGGCTGGCTATCCACTACTTTGCATTCCAATGGGTTTGGTTGACGGTTTACCAGTTGGCTTAACCATTTCAGGACCTGCAAATAGCGAAAGCAAAATGCTTGCTTTTGGATTATTGCTTGAACAAAACTTAGGTTGCCGGCCAGAAGATGGTTTCAATCCCCAATTTATAAAAGCAGATTAATCCTTCAAGCCGAATCGATCGTGAATCGCACGCAATGGTTTTGGTGCCCACCAGTTCCACTGCCCTGCAATTCGCATTAAAGATGGAACTAGAAGGCCACGGACCACAGTTGCATCTAGCAAGATTGCAAATGCGATACCGAAACCAAGTAGTTTCATATTTGTAACCGATGCAGTAACGAATGCAGCAAAAACAACTGCTAGCAAAACTGCAGCTGCGGTGATGATTCGACCAGAACGTTGAAGTCCAAGAGCAACCGAATCTTCAGTGTTACTGCCCTGGTCGTGTTCTTCTTTAATTCGCGAAAGCAAGAAGAGTTCATAGTCCATGGACAAACCGAAAGTAACAATGGCAATCAAAACCATACTTGAGGTGTCCATCGTGTTGGTAACTGTGTATTCGCCAGTCAAGAACTGAAGATTTCCATTTTGGAACATCCAGGTAAGTAAGCCCATGGTTGCACCAAGACTTAATACGTTTAGCACCACTGCTTTTATTGGCAATAAAACGCTACCAGTAAACAAGAACAGAATGATGAACGTGGCAATTGCAATCCAAAGCAAGACTTTTGGCAATTGAGTTGCAATTCCAGTTTGCGAATCCGTGAAGTCAGCAGCGCCGCCACCAACAATTGCTTTGTCATTCAGCGCTCGAATCTCAGCTATCTGATCCATCGATTCGTTCGCGCGAGCAGAAAGAGTACTAATAGCTCGTACACGCACGTAGTTTTCTGTTTCCATCTTTGTCGAGGGCCAACCAAATTCTGGCCCGAGTGGTGTGAAAACCCCGTCTGCATAAACCCCGTCTTGGGTTTCAACTCGGGTGATGTCTTCCCGCTGTGAAAGTTTGGTTGCGAAGTTGGTGATTTCAGAGTCAGCCACACCCTTTTCAAACATCACTTCAATTGGAGTTGATTCCTTCGAAGTGAAATTGTCGCGTAAAACTTTAGAAGCGATTGCAACTGGATGGTCTTTTGCAAGTACTCGATCATCCACTTGACTAAAGACCGCTGTTTGAAGTGGCAACATCATCGAAACTAGCATGGATAAAGTTGCGGTAACCGTGATCCATGGATGCCGCATCACAAAGCGTGCAATAGTTGACCAAATTCCTTCGTCAGAAGGTGCAAGAGATCCGCGACGAACTCGGTACTTATCAACGCTTCCGCCAAGCACTCTTAGCGCGGCTGGTAAAAGGACCAGAGCACCAACAATTGCAGACAAGCAAACTAGAACACCTGCATACGCAAAGGATTTCAAAAACTCCTGCGGGAAAAGCACAAGTGAGCCAAGGGTGATTGCGACAGTTAGTCCTGAATACAAGACAGTACGACCGGCTGTATGAATAGTGTTCTTGACTGCGGTCTCAATGTCTCGACCTAACTTGCGCTCTTCGCGGAAGCGATTGACTACGAGTAATGAATAGTCAATGCCGAGACCAAGGCCAAGACCAGTAATTAGGTTTAGAGCAAAAACACTCACTTCGGTGAATTGAGCCATACCCCAAATTCCAAACAGTGCGCCAAGAATTGAAGTCACACCAACTATAAGTGGCATTCCAGCAGCAACCGCAGTTCCAAAAATAAACAAAAGCAAAATCATTGTTAACGGAATGCTGATCATCTCGGCAAACTTGATGTCTTCGGTGATTTGGCCATTGATTCCATTAAGAATGGCTCCAGTACCACCCATGTAAATGTTTGCGCCATTCAATTTTGATGGAATCAAGTCATCAAGTTTTCGCGACAACTCATTTCGGCTATCGAGTGACTCACCACTCAGGTAAATCATGATTAGCCCAAGACTTGCGTCCTTGCTTTTCAATTGCGAGTTCAACTGTGATTGCGGAGCTGTCCAATAAGAATTGACCGCAATAACGCCATCCACGGAATTGATTTTGGAAAGTAACTGGTTGTAAGTATCAAGAGTTTCGGGTCGATCGACAAACCCTGCAACTGTTGGATCTCCCAAGACCAAAGTTAAATAAGGTTCTTCAACTCTAAAGTCATCAGCGATGATCTCCCAAACTTTGGCGCTATCACTATATTGATCGCTGTAGCCACCACCTGAAAGTGATGGAATGATTGTGGTGCCGAATAAACCGGCCACAATGAAAACCACCGAGGTGACGACCAAAACTATTTTTGGGTGATGGACCGTTGCATCTGAAATTTTTCGGAACATGTTTCCTTATTCTTTAGGTCTTAAGTTTGCGCGAGTGAAGTCGAATTGTTCATCGAATCCAATTGCTTGATACATCGCTAAGGCACCCCGATTATTAGTTCGGACTCCTAGGTTTACCGCTTGTGCACCTCGAGCAAATAACTCCTGTGCTGTGGAAAGCGTAACCAAACTTCCTATTCCCTGCCGACGAGCAGATTCTGCAACCAC
>JBEBBT010000109.1:0-5740 GCA_041158245.1 Actinomycetota bacterium
AAGTCGGGTCGAAAAATTAGTTCAAACGCATCCCGTCCTCTCGTGTGCCGTAAGTGATACCGATCCAGTTCACTTGTATCCGATTCCAGACTTCGATTTTTCAAGATACATAAGCCGTACTGCCGAACCAGTGAATACGGTTGCGGGTCGGCTAGCGAATCTTCGAATCGGACCAAACGATTGTTTGTGGCGAATTGAAATTCATATTTCTGGTGGAAAAAGCTTTTTGGTTTGCGCGCTGAACCATGCGATTGCTGACGGAAACAGGGCTATGGCCATCATGCAGAGCCTTTTTGATGAACCTCGTGAAATTAATTTTCAGAAAGAGGCACCTTCCGACGGTAAAGATGGCTTTGAAGAAATCAAAGACACACTAAATCAATTGTTAATCAGACTAGTTCGTGACCCCTCCGGACTCGCCAGGGACATAGGTGAATTGACTCAAAGCTTTACTAGGGTATTTGCGACTAATTCAAAAATTGATGAACGGAAGGCGTCACAAGATCTGCGAAATTATTTTTACAAAATAGACAAACGACAAATGCAAAATTATTTGCAGGGTAAGCAAGTGAGTAGTCACGATGTAATGGTTGCAATAGTTGTTTGTTCGCTTCAAAAATATTTTGCAAACGCTGCCAACCCCAATGAGAGTTTATTGGTCAATGTACCTGTTGCGATGAATATTGATGATGGCTCTTCGAACAAAATTCTGGTAGCCAGAGTCAATTTCCCAAGTGGTGTTCATGCGGCACCCGACATGATGGGCTTAAGCCGAAACGAATTGCGCAAATGGCGAAGCGAACCTAGTTTGAAATTAGCGGCCGCCGCGTTGAGAGCTTCCCAACTTTTGCCGGTCGAATTTATAGTCAACACTCTCAAAAATTCAGATGCGACCGTCAGCACTTTGCTAGGGGACTCTCAGAGCAAACGTATCTTGGGGTTTGAAGTAAAAGGTATATGGCCACTCTTGGGTCCAATTGGCGCACGACTTAACCTCACTTCGGTGGCCATGGGAAGTTATATCCATGTTGGCATTTGTGTGGATGAAAATTTGATCCCAGATCAACTTGCTTGGCAAGAAGCCTTGGGAAAGACAGCCTCAGAGATTTTTGGCCATAAATTATTCGAACAAATATTCGAATAATGGCCCTCAAATCCGCGAATTACAGTCATTTGCTCTCTACGCTTGGGGCGGAGGAGTGAAATGAGAGTTCTTGGTATCGATCCCGGCCTAACGCGCTGTGGTGTTGGGATCATTGAGTCTGCTCCAGGCAGGCGGGTTTCTCTGATTCATGTGGATGTTCTACGAACTCCAGCTCAAATGCCACTCGAAAATCGTCTTGCGAACATTCACTTTGAACTGTCAGATCTAATCTCGCGGTATCAGCCGCAAGCGATTGCTATAGAAAGAGTTTTCGCTCAAAGTAATGTGCGAACGGTCATGGGTACTGCGCAAGTTTCTGGAATAGGTTTGCTGATCGCTGCTCAAATGGGAATAGATGTTAAAACATACACTCCTTCCGAAGTTAAAGCTGCAGTATCTGGAAATGGTCGAGCAGATAAGGCGCAAGTCACTTCAATGGTCACCCGGATTCTAAATTTGGAGAATCCACCAAAACCTGCGGATGCTGCGGATGCATTGGCAATTGCTATTTGTCATTCCTGGCGTGGGGCGAGTATGCAAAGAATTGAAGCAGCGGTTAACAAGGTAGTTAAATGATTAGTTTCTTACGTGGAGTTGTTGCTGAAGTAAGCGCAGCAAATTTAGTAATCGATGTGAATGGGATTGGCTACAACGTAATTGTTACACCTGCTGTTCTTCAATCTGCAAAAAAAGATTCAGAGATTTCATTACAGGTCGTACTTGTGGTTCGTGAAGAGTCCATGACTTTGTATGGTTTTGCTAACCTAGAAGAGCGAAAGTTATTTGAACTTTTACAAACAGTAAACGGAGTAGGCCCAAAACTTGCTTTAACAATCCTCGCAGCAACTACATCGGAAAATTTGGCCGATGCGATTAGCCAAGGAGACGAGGCGGCGCTCACACGTATTCCGGGAGTAGGTAAGAAAAGTGCGGCTCGTTTGATTCTTGAATTAAGCGATAAATTTGGCAAACATCATCCAACCAAGGCAGCTTGGCAAGTCGAAGTTTTCGATGCACTCACTGCTTTGGGCTGGAACGCGAAAGAAGCGGATAATGCAGTTAATTCAGTGATAGAAAAAAATCTTCCTCATGCAAATGTTGCACAAGGATTGAAATCGGCGCTTGAGTTATTGAATCGAATTGGTCGGGTGTAATGACAGAGAATTTCGATTCAGTTGTGGATGCCCATCAACATCAAGAAGATCAAACTGTAGAAACCGCCTTACGTCCCAAAAGCATAAGTGAGTTCATTGGGCAATCAAGAGTGCGAGACCAGTTAGGTTTGGTTTTAGCGGCGGCAAAGGCTCGAAATAATTCGGCTGACCATTTACTTTTTAGCGGCCCGCCAGGTCTTGGAAAAACTACTTTGGCCAACATTGTTGCAGCTGAGATGAATGCACCAATTCGAATTACATCTGGCCCAGCCATTACGCATGCGGGTGATTTGGCTGCAGTGCTGAGTTCTCTTACAGATGGTGAAATTCTTTTCATTGACGAGATTCACCGTATTGCAAAACCGGCAGCCGAACTTCTGTATGTTGCAATGGAAGACTTTCGAGTCGATGTGATGATTGGCAAAGGACCTGGCGCAACCGCGATTCCGCTAGAGCTGCCACAATTCACGTTAATTGGTGCAACTACACGTGTTGGGTTACTTCCAAATCCGCTTCGGGACCGCTTTGGATTTACAGCACATTTAGATTTCTATGAAGACGGTGAACTTTCACAAGTAGTGAAGCGTTCAGCAAATTTGCTCCACCTTGAAATCTCTGAAGAAGCTGCCGATGAAATTGGTAGTCGTTCTCGAGGTACACCACGTATCGCAAATCGTTTACTTCGAAGAGTGCGAGATTACAACGAGGTACATGGGCAAGGATCTATCGATTTGGACCAAACTAAAGCAGCACTTGAGTTGTATGAAGTGGATGCTGTAGGCCTAGATCGTTTGGACCGTTCCGTTCTTGAAGCTCTGATCAACAAGTACCAAGGGGGACCAGTAGGGGTTTCAACTCTGGCAATGGCTGTGGGTGAAGAAGTCGGAACCGTAGAAGATGTGGCCGAGCCATTCTTAGTTAGGGCTGGCTTCGTAATTCGCACTCCAAGGGGTAGGCAAGCCACGGCCGCTGGATGGCGCCATCTTGGGGTAAATCCTCCTGAAAATTCACTATTTTGAACTAGCGGTCGAGGCCTTTTAACCCGACCCTTAAACTCTGCCACCTGAACGAAAGGGCACTTTCTGTGGCTTCCAAAAACGCTGGCTCTACCGCGCGTCCGCTCATAGCACTCGCACTTGCAACCTCGATCATTTGTGCTTGGGCTTTTTGGCCAGGCTCTGAATCCAATTCACCAAAATTAGGTTTGGACCTCCGAGGCGGAACTCAAGTTCGCCTAACCCCAAAGACAGTGGCAGGTGGGGAAATTACTGATAGCCAGCTAGGCCAGGCAGTAAACATCATCCGTCAACGCGTGAATGGTCTTGGTGTAGCTGAAGCCGAAGTGTCAACCGAAGGCAGTGGAAACAGCGCAGCTATTTTGGTTTCGATCCCTGGAGTATCTCAACAAAATATTGCTGATGTTTTGAAGCAAACCGCTTTGTTGTCATTCCGTCCGGTAATCGCAGAAGAGGTCAGCCAAGTTCCAACTGGAACACCTTCCGATTTGATTGCTCCAGTTTCATTTGATTCAAATTCCGCAGAACTTCAGACCGCCTTTAAAGAAATTGATTGCACGAATCCTGCAACGCGCCAGGGTGGCGAGATCGAAGACTCTACAAAGTGGATTGTTACCTGCTCACGCGATGGTTCAGTTAAATATCTATTGCAACCAGCTTTTATCAAGGGTGAGCGAATCACGGATGCTCGAGCAGAGATTCCACAAAATTCTGCTGCTTGGCAAGTGAGTTTGGACTTTGACGATGAAGGTTCAAAGCAATTAGCCGATGCATCGAATTTGCTATACACAAAAACCACACCACAGAATCAATTTGCAATTGTCATCGATGGTTTAGTTTTTTCTTCACCATACTTTTCTGAGCCAATTCTTGGTGGTAGTGCATCAATCACTGGGCAGTTCACTCAAGCAGACGCAAGCGAACTTGCATCCGTTCTTCGCTATGGATCACTGCCACTAACTTTGGAATTAGCTGAAGTAACCTCACTCTCACCAACACTCGGACAAGGTCAGTTAGATGCTGGAATTTTGGCTGGTGTGCTTGGCCTTTTCCTAGTTATGGTTTATCTGCTTGTCTATTACCGAGCTCTCGGTCTAGTTGCAGTGTTTTCGTTGGTGATTGCTGCAATCTTGACTTACGCATCTGTCGTTGCACTAGGTAAACAAATCGGGTTCACATTAACTCTGGCCGGTATTGCAGGTGCAATCGTGGCTGTGGGTATCACCGCGGACTCATTTATTGTGTACTTTGAACGCATCCGCGATGAAATCCGCGAAGGTAAGAGTTTGAAAACAGCGGTTAACTCAGGCTGGATTCGAGCAAGGCGCACAATTTTGGTTGCAGACTTTGTATCTCTACTAGCAGCGGTGGTGCTTTACATTTTGAGCATCGGAAGTGTGCGTGGTTTCGCATTCACACTCGGCCTGACCACGTTAATCGACGTTTTTGTCGCCTTGTTGTTTAGCCGACCACTAGTTGTTTTATTTACTCGCAATAAGTGGTTCGCTTCTGGTTCTTCTATGACTGGACTTGATCCAAAACGACTAGGTGTTCACACTTCGAATAAACCAAATGTTCTAGCAGAAAGCGCAGGCGAATAACCATGAGCAAACTTGGAGCATTTGGCGCCCGCCTTTACCGCGGAGAAGTTTCATTTGATTTTGTTGGCCGTAAGAAACTTTGGTACACACTCTCCGGTGTCATTTTGATTCTGGCTGCTATCGGACTTTTTGGCCGTGGCTTAAACCTCGGAATTGAATTCAAAGGTGGTGCAGAATTTCAAGTTGTATCTCAAACCGATTCAGTAGAAGCAGCAAAAGCGGTAGCAGTTGCAGCCGGTGTTGAGAATCCAATTGTTACGCAGCTTGGAAACGGCACAGTTCGAGTACAAACTCCAGACCTGTCCGAAGAAGTTCGTAACACTATCGTGGCAAATCTCGCCTCTGAATTAGGCGTTGCTGAAAGCGAAGTCCGAGTGCAAATCGTTGGACCATCGTGGGGTTCAGACATCACGGGCAAAGCAATTAATGCGCTAATCGTGTTCTTAGTTTTGGTATCGCTATTTCTAGCTGTTGCTTTTGAATGGCGCATGGCGGTTGCTGCACTTATTGCATTGCTGCACGACGTAGTTATCACCGTTGGTATTTACGCCTTGACTGGTTTTGAAGTCACTCCTTCAACTGTGATCGGTGTTTTAACAATCCTTGGCTTCTCTCTGTACGACACGGTTGTGGTGTTCGACAAAGTAAAAGAAAACACCAAGAACATCACTCGCCAAAATCGGCTCTCTTACTCTGGTGCAGCAAACCTTGCACTAAATCAAACCTTGGTTCGTTCAATCAACACCTAAATCGTCGCGCTACTTCCAGTGACTGCGATTTTGGTGATTGGTGCGGGTGTTCTCGGTGCTGGTACATTGCGAGATC
>JBEBBT010000110.1:0-2689 GCA_041158245.1 Actinomycetota bacterium
ATCCAAAGTATTTGATCTGCGCTTGCGAACAAACCACCGACAACTGGACCAAGTACTGATGAAGATCCAAATACTGCCAGGAACATTCCCTGGTATCGAGCACGCTCACGAGGAGGAACGATGTCGGCCATGATGGTCATCGAAAGTGAGAACAAACCACCAGCACCAATACCCTGTACTGCACGATAGGCAGCCAACTGGAACATGTCCATTGCAAAACCACAGAGAATCGAACCGAGTAGAAATAGTGCAATAGCCCAAATGAAAAGACGACGACGTCCGAAGATGTCGCCGAGCTTGCCATAAATAGGTGTAGAAATTGTCGAGGTGATTAGGTAAGCGGTAGTCACCCACGCCTGCAATTCGAGACCCTGGAGGTCATCCGCAATGGTGCGCATTGCAGAACCAACCACGCTCTGATCGAGAGCCGATAGGAACATACCCGACATTAACCCGGTCAGAACCAAAAGGATTTGCTTGTGGGTCATTGCTCCGCCTGATTCGGCTAATGCTTGAGCTTCTGCTTTTCGTTCTGCACGCGCCACGATGGGCCTCGATTCCTATAAAAATAACTGGCTTAATAAAGCCTTGATTAGGCTTGAGCCGTGTTCCAGCCTAAACGCCAGAAGCCTTACTTGGTAGATAACCCAAGGAGATACTTATTTATTTCGGCATTCTCGGTCCTATTGCTCTTGGGAACATCAAGTTTCGCGCTCGCGGAGACACCCAGCCCCTCTCCATCCAGCACACCTTCTATCTCGGCTACACCGACACCAACTCCAACCTTGATCCCTACTCCAACCCCAAGCTCGACTCAGGTACTTTCTGTGGATCAGGCAGCTTCGATATGGGTGGTGG
Organism: Actinomycetota bacterium; assembly: GCA_041158245.1. Taxonomy (GTDB): domain Bacteria; phylum Actinomycetota; class Actinomycetes; order S36-B12; family UBA5976; genus JAFMIT01. The sequence goes on from JBEBBT010000110.1 coordinate 859, forward strand.
TCAACAAAAAACGACCGCTAAACCCAATCAAATACAAACCGGTGTTGGATAAATCACTCAACCTAGCAAAGCCAGCGGCTGACGGCTATCGACTGCTAAAGGCAGCTGTCGCAAAAGCAGGTAAGGGAACGCTTTGCCTAAACAGTGGATACCGCAGTTACGCAACACAGTCCTACACCTACAACTTGCAGGTAACTCGCTACGGAAAAAAGGTTGCCGAGAATCTTGCTGCACATCCCGGCTACAGCGAACATCAAACCGGACTCGCCGCCGATGTTTCGACCACCGCACTTGGTTGTCGAATTACCAACTTTGGAAAATCTTCGGCATCGAGTTGGATTGCAAAAAATGCATGGCAGTTCGGATTCATCGTGCGCTACCCAAATGGTGAAACTGCAACGACCGGTTACCAATACGAACCTTGGCACTTACGTTTTGTTGGTGTTGATTTAGCGACTCAAATGCATGAACAAAAAATCACCGTGCTTGAAAAATTTTGGAATCTTCCGGCAGCGCCAAAGTACTAACCAAGTACTCCGTCAACTAATTCTTTAGCGGCAACTTGTACTTGCTTCAAGTGCTCTTCACCTTTGAATGATTCACCGTAAATCTTGTAGACATTTTCAGTGCCCGAAGGTCGTGCGGCAAACCAAGCAGACTCCGTGACAACTTTCAATCCACCAAGCGCAGCGCCATTGCCTGGAGCGTGCGTGAGAATTTGTTTGATTGGTTCACCGGCAAGTTCACTCGCGGTAACTGCATCCGCGGAAAGTTTCGACAACTTTGATTTCTGTTCAAGAGTCGCGGCTGCATCGATTCGCGCATATGCGGGAGCACCAAACTTGTCGGTCAATTCCTTGTAGTACTGCGACGGAGTGTTGCCGGTGACTGCGGTGATTTCCGAGGCGAGCAAACCAAGCACCAGGCCGTCCTTATCGGTAGACCAAGGCTTGCCGTTCATGCGTAAGAAGCTGGCGCCTGCCGATTCCTCACCACCAAAGCCAACACTGCCGCTGAAGAAGCCAGGCACAAACCACTTCATGCCCACCGGAACCTCAATCAACTTGCGGCCAAGCGCGTGCACCACGCGGTCGATGATTGATGACGAAACCATGGTTTTGCCAACTGCGGCCTCGTGCGACCAGCCCTTGCGATTGCGAAACAGGTAGTCAATCGAAACCGCTAGGAAGTGATTCGGGTTCATCAATCCGCCATCACTGGTGACGATTCCGTGACGGTCTGCATCGGCATCGTTGCCGGTTGAGATTGTGAACTTCGATTTGTTTTCAATTAAGGATGCCATTGTGTACGGAGATGAGCAGTCCATGCGAATTTTTTCATCCCAGTCCAAATTGATGAAACCAAATTGGAAATCGACATTCGGATTGATCACGGTGAGATTCAAGTTGTAGCGCGAACCAATTTCACCCCAGTACTCAACCGATGCGCCACCCATCGGATCTGCTCCGATAGAAACCTTTGCGTCGCGTATGGCATCCATGTTTACCACTGAACTCAATTGCGAAATAAAGTTGTCGCGGAAATCAAAAGTTTGAGCGGTTGACTTTGAGCGTTTCACATCACGCATGCCGCCAAGAATGATTTCATTTGCGCGAGCTGCAATCCAGTTGGTGGCGTCGTTATCGGCTGGGCCACCGTGTGGCGGGTTGTATTTGAAACCACCATCGGTTGGTGGATTGTGCGATGGGGTAATTACCAAACCATCTGCAAGCGATGCATTGCCTTCAGGCATCCCATCGTTGTGATTAACAATCGCAACAGACACTGCAGGTGTCGGTGTGTAACCACCATGCACATCAATCAGTGCGAC
>JBEBBT010000111.1:0-3037 GCA_041158245.1 Actinomycetota bacterium
CTCGGCCGTCCTGGCGGTGGCCCGCTACGTTTACCGCTAGTCGCTGCTAATCAATCAGTTAGAGAACAGCTCAAACTTGACTTACGTGCGGGTGGATTTCAACTGTGATTTTGTCGCACGCTGATTTAGACGCGCCACCAGTTCTTGCAGCTGACACACTTCGAGTAATTGCACTTGGAGGACTTGGCGAAGTTGGCAGAAATATGGCCTGCCTTGAAATCAACGGCAAGATTTTGATTATCGACTGTGGCGTACTTTTCCCAGAAGAGAGTCAGCCGGGTGTGGATTTGATTCTGCCTGATTTTTCTTATCTAGAGGATCGTTGGCAGGACATTTCAGGATTAGTTTTAACACACGGCCACGAAGACCACATCGGAGCGGTTCCTTATCTTTTGCGAAACCGAGTTGATATTCCAATTTACGGAACCAAACTCACACTCGCATTTATGAACGCCAAACTCCAAGAACATCGAATCAATGCGAAGCTAAATGAAATTCGTGAAGGTGATGAAATCTCAATTGGCGAATTCACGATCGAGTTCGTTGCGGTAAATCATTCGATTCCTGATGCAGTGGCGGTGGCAGTTAAAACAAAAGCTGGTGTGGTTTTACATACCGGTGACTTCAAGATGGACCAACTTCCATTAGATGGCCGGATCACAGATTTAAATACTTTTGCCAGACTTGGTGATGCAGGTGTGGATTTGTTTATGGTGGACTCCACCAACGCTGAAGTTCCAGGATTTGTGGCCAGCGAAAGCGACATCATTCCAGTCTTAGACAGAGTGTTTGCCCGAGCACCAGGCCGCATTGTGGTGGCATCGTTTGCATCGCATGTTCACAGAATTCAGCAAGTTATTGATGCGGCAGTTGCCCACGATCGACAAATTGCATTCATTGGTAGATCAATGGTGCGCAATATGAATGTTGCAAAAGATTTGGGCTACCTAAATATTCCAAACGGAACTTTGATTTCTAATGACAGTATTGATGAAATTCCCGATATGCGAGTCGTGCTAATTAGTACTGGTTCTCAAGGTGAACCAATGGCGGCACTATCGCGTATGGCAAATCGTGACCACAAAATTGCAATCACTCAAAACGACACGGTAGTACTTGCTTCATCTTTGATTCCTGGAAATGAAAACTCTGTAAACCGAGTCATCAATGGTTTGATGAGACTTGGAGCACAGGTTGTTCACAAAGGTAATGCCTTGGTGCACGTTTCAGGTCACGCTGCAGCAGGAGAACTGCTTTATGCCTTCAACATTGTTAAACCAAAAAATGTGATGCCAGTTCATGGTGAACCAAGACATTTGCGAGCTAACGCAAACTTAGCAATCAAATCCGGTGTTAATCCAAACAATGTTGTTTTGGCTGAAGATGGTGTGGTTGTAGACCTTGCTGATGGAAAAGCCAGAATTGTTGGCGCAGTTGCTTGCGGTTATGTGTATGTTGATGGTGCTTCGGTCGGAGATATTTCCGAAGCCTCACTTAAAGACCGTCGAATCCTGGGCGAAGAAGGATTTATTTCCTGCGTTGTTGCAGTGGATTCACAAACTAGAAAAGTTGTAGTAGGCCCAGAAATTCACGCCCGCGGTTTTGCCGAAGATGATTCGATTTTTGATCCAGTCATAGTTTTAGTTCGTGATGGTTTGGAAGCAGCTCTTCGTGAAGGAATGACAGACCAGATGCAGTTGCAACAGATAACTCGGCGAATTGTGGGTAAGTGGGTAAATGAAGCCCATCGACGCCGACCAATGATCGTCCCAGTTGTCATTGAGTCCTAAGAGCAAAACCTTCAGACACGCTCAAAAAACTCGGGTTTACGCATAACTCGCTGGCTACATTTAGCCCTTATGGCGACAAAAAGAACTTCCCCTAAGAGCGCCCGAAAATCCAAGCCAGCTTCAAGTGCATCGGGTTTATCAAACGCGCTGGGAGCTATTGGGCGTGGAATCAAATTTATTTGGGTCAGCATTGGCCACGCACTTGGCGGAGTTGCCCGATCAATTGGGGATGATGCAAAAGGATTGGACCCAGAGCACCGTCGCGATGGATTGGGACTAGCTCTTGTTGCACTGGCTGTAACTACTGCAACATCAATTTGGTTTGGCGTAGAGAACTGGCTCGTGGCCTTCATGGGAATGATCGTCACAAGCTTGGTCGGAGCATTTGATGTTTTGGTTCCGGTCTTGATTTTGTTGCTTGCGATTAGGGTGCTTCGTCACCCAGAAGATTCAGCAAATACTGGCCGAGTAAGTGTCGGCGGAACCGCTTTGATGTTTTCAATGCTTGCTCTTTGGCATATTTACAAAGAAGTGCCAACCCCAAGCGATGGCGCAGATGGACTAAATAATGCCGGCGGGTTTATTGGTTATGTACTGAGTGCGCCGCTTGTTAGTGCTGGTGGGGCGGCACTCGCGGCAATTTTGTATGTGATTATTTGGTTTTTTGGAATTTTGATTGTCACAAAGACTCCAATTAAAAGAGTGCCAGAAAAAATCGGTGGTGGGTTAAACGCGATTAAGGGTCGAATCCCACAGCGAGAAATTAGAGAAGAACCTGAACTCGAAACTTACGAAGCCGATAAACCATTTGAAGAAGTGGCTTTAGTTGAAAAAATTGAAGAGCCAGAAGAAGAAGAACCAGAAATTATTGAAGAGACAACGCAGGAAATCCCGGTTGTCGTATTAAATGAAACAGTTCCAGAAGTTTCAGACACAGCTGTTTTGGAATTGGTTCGCAAAACCATTTCGCAACCCACTCCAGTCACTTCAAACAAGCCTGGCGAACTTCCGTTGGAATTGCCTTACAAACTGCCACCTCTTGAAATTTTGAGCGAAGGCCCTGCTCCAAAAGCAAATACGAAAGCGACTGAGGCCGTTAAAGAATCTTTAATGTCCGTCTTTGCCGAGTTTGACATCGATGCAAAAGTTGTTGGAGTGCAGCGCGGACCAACCGTAACTCGCTATGAAGTTGAGCTTGGCGCAGGTGTTAAGGTTGAAAGAATTACGCAATTGTCAAAAAACATTTC
>JBEBBT010000112.1:0-5777 GCA_041158245.1 Actinomycetota bacterium
CTTGCAGAAGGCGTTTTCAATGAGGAAATCGAAGAGTCAATCGAATCCATCGAAAAAATTCTTGATTCAATTTGGAGCAAAGTGAAGTTCGCAACCGTTATGGAGGGCGAGCGGGAAAAGAAGAATGCAGTTGAGTGCATGAAGAGATTCCTGCACTGGCGCAAGGCGAACGCAAACAAGTTTGTTGCATCTGAGATTGATTTTGATGATCATGTTGACATCACAAATGCTGAAGGTGTTACTGAGAGATTTCGAATCAAAGGTCAGATTGACATCGTCGAAATCAGCAATGACAACGCGGTCTACATCGCTGACATTAAGACAGTTGGAACCGCACCTAAAAAAGAAGATACTGAAAAAAACATGCAGCTTGGTTTGTACCAATACGCAGTACAGCGCGGATTCGTTCAGCACGAAGAGTTAGTGTCATTGGTAAAACCAATCAAAACCTCTGGTGCAGCTTTAATCTGCGTGAGACTTCCGGAGGGAACTTCCAAGGGAGCGGAAAAACCAGGCCCATTGGTAAGAACTCAACCCGCGATGAGCAGTGAGACTCCGTGGATTGAAGATAATCTTTTGAGCGCTGCAGCGATTGTGCGCGGGGAAACTTTTTTCCCAACTAAAGGAAATGCTTGCAAATTCTGCAGCATAAAAATTGCATGTCCATTACAACCAACCGGTGGGCAGGTGATTGAGTAATGAGTGAGAAACCCATGAAGTACTCCGGAAAAGACATTTCAAAAGTAATGGGAATCGACTTTCTGCCTGAACAACTTGTCGGTATCACAGCTGAACCTGAACCCGGCGTAATCATTGCGAGTGCAGGTTCTGGCAAAACAGCAGTAATGGCCGCACGAGTTGTTTATTTGGTTGCAAACGAAATTGTCCCTGCTGAAAAAATACTTGGACTTACATTTACAAATCTCGCGACAGGAGAACTGCGCTCGCGAGTTAGGCAAAGTCTTGCCAAGCTTGGCGTACACACCAAAGACACAAATGCATCTGCAGAACCATTTGTGACGACCTACCACGCATTCGCATCTCAGATGATTAAGCAATTTGGAATGCTCGTTGGAATTGAACCTGATCATCAGGTTATTTCTGATGTTCGCCGTCAACAACTGGCCGCTAGAACTATCTCGCGCTCTACCGTCGATTTCTCAAAACTCTCGGTTACCTTCAACTTTATTCTTGATCGAATGCTCTCGCTCGATGATTCATTGGCTGATTCCAATGTTTCAATCGAAGAATTCGAAGAATTTGCAAGAAATTTAATTAAGGACTCTGGCATTCTGATTCCAGGGGAACCAAACAATAAGTACTCTGAATTAGGTGAAGCCCAACTGGTTTACGCACAACTTGTTAGAGAATTTCGCGAACAAAAAAGTTTCTACAATGCTCTCGACTATGCTGACATGAATCGACTGGCGCTTGAAATTTTCAACAAAAGTCCAAAAGTGCAAGAACAAATGCGTGAGCAATATCAAATGGTTCTGCTTGACGAATATCAAGATACTTCAATTGCACAGCGAGTTCTAATTCAATCATTATTTAGCGATGCGCATCCAGTAAATGCGGTAGGCGACCCGCTCCAATCAATTTACGCATTTCGTGGTGCTTCTGCAAGAAATATTTCTAAGTTTCCCAAACACTTCAAACTTAAAGACGGTGAAGAAAGTCCAATATTTAATTTGCCGATCACGCAACGCAACGGAAAAAATATTGTTGACCTAGCAAACGTCCTTACCGACCGGCTTCGCCAGCCAGATGCTCACCCTGAACTTTTGCCATTGCAGCCACCAGCAGATCCCAAATATGGTCCTGGAAAAATTCACATTTCTTCATTCCTAACGATGGAACAAGAAGCTGCTTGGATTGTTAAAGAAATTAAAGAGTGCGAAGCTGCTGGAATTCCGCTTGAAGAAATTGCGCTACTTTTTCGAAAGGGCAAAGGAATTGCCTGGGCGCTTAAATTCTTAAACGAAGCGGGTATCCCAGCACAAGTTCGAACAAAGATGGATCTTTTAGAAGTTCCAGAAATTGTTGAACTAATTTCCATGTTGCGAGTGATAGCTGATCCTGCAGCGAATTCCGCTTGGGTTCGCATACTGACTGGACCGCGTTGGCGAATTGGAAATCGCGACCTCGCCATCATTGGAAAGCACGCAAGCAAAATGGCATATGACGCCAGAGTCCATGGCGAGCGAGGGCTTGAAAAAGCATTAGATGCAGCCATTGCTGGAAGTGACATTGCCGAAAACACAGCGTACGGCGATGCAATTGCAGACATTGTCGAAAATGGAAATTCGGATTTATCTCGCGAAGCATTAGAGCGCCTAAGGAATCTGAATAATGAAGTTCAATATTTGCGCGCACAAGCTGGAGATCCGCTAAAACACTTTGTGTATCGCGTTGCAAGTGTCAGCGGTTTGCTGATTGAGTCAATTGCCGAGTCAACTCGAATCAAACGCGGCATGGACTCAAATCTGCGGGCATTTTTCTCACTCGTCTCTGACTTCACTGCCCTCGATGGTGAATCAAATCTATTTGCACTTTTGCGCTGGATTGATGATTCGAGAAAACATGAAACTGCGATTGGTATTACATCAGTTGCGCACGAGGGTGCGGTGCAGCTAATCACAGTTCATTCGGCTAAAGGTTTGCAGTTCCGAGTTGTTGGACTTCCGCAAATGTCGGAAGGCATATTCCCGGTCAGTACTGGCAGCGACAACTGGGTTGGAAATGCACACGTGGTTCCTTATGCATTAAAAGATGAAGATGTTGATGTTGTGCTTAAGCGATTCCCACTTCGTACCGAGGCCGTCACCAAAGAATCCCAAGCCGAATACGACAATGTACGTAAAACCGCTGATGCCCTTGAAGAGCGTCGATTGGCATATGTGGCTTTAACTCGCGCCGAAGAAATGGTACTTATCTCATCGAGTGCTTTAGATCCTTCAGTCCAAGAACCTCGCTCGCCGTCTGTTTTCTTTAACGAAATTCTCGAGGCTGCAAAAGCCAATACAGAAGAAATCGAAAAAGGTCATATCCGAATCGATGACATTCATCAGGTTGTAAAAGTAAAAGGCGAAAAAACCAACATCGTCGAATCTGGGCAATGGCCAATCCAACTTACTTCGCCGGCAATCAAGAGAATTCAAGATTCTGCAAAGCAGGTAAAAGAATTAATGAATTCTGGATTTGAACTTTCACCGGCTCCAACAAGTTTGGTTGAAGAGTGGGATAAAGCAATATTGGCGATTGAACGTGAAATAACTTTGCACGACAATCCGATTCGAAAGATTCCACTTCCAGAAAGTTTGAGCGTTACCCAAATTCAACGTTTGGCTAAAGATGAAGATTCATTCATTGCAAACTTGATTCGTCCAATGCCGTCCGAACCAGCACCAGCTGCGGCGCAGGGAACCGCATTCCACGCATTTGTTGAGCACTGGGCACACGAAGTTAAGGGTGGAAGTGTGACCTCAACTCTTCCTGACATGGAAACAATTGATCAATCCGAAGTTGAAAGGCTTGATTTACCAACTCTTGAAAAATTTAAAGCCACGTTCCGAAATTCCATTTGGGCAAAGCAGCCGCCACATATCGTCGAAGCGCCTTTCGCTATTTCTCTTGGTGGATACATTGTCCGTGGACGAATTGATGCGGTTTATAAAGATGGCGACACCTACACTCTTGTGGACTGGAAAACCAATGCTGAAGCGAATGCAGACACACTGCAGTTGGCGATCTACCGACTAGCTTGGGCGGACTCCCTAAACATCCCACTCGAGAACATCAAGGCCTCGTTCTACTACGTCGCCCGAGATGAAACGGTGAGCCCAGAGACCTTCCCGAGTCGGGAAGAAATCATCAAACTCCTCACGTGAGCAGGCTCAAAATCCAATAATTTCCATAATCCATGGTGATACTTTGAATAATTTATGGTAATTTGGCTTTCTTCGGTAATTTTTCCAAGAAAGTGGCCAAATGCTAAAGAATCTGCAATCTCACCAGGATGTATTTAGCCTGCGAGAAATGTTTAGTAATCACCCGAGCTGGTTAAAGCTTTCCGGTGCGATTGAGTCACTTCGACCTCTACAGGGGAAAGACGGATCGATTGATTTAGCCGCAAATGACCTCGCGCAGGTTAAAAACTTTTTGGAGTCTGCTCAAGAAGCCATCGCCGAACTAACACCACTATTTGCGCACCAAGAGCAGTACTTGTTGCAAGTTCAGGCAGATTTAAAAAAGTGGGAGCAAAACGGCTTTCAAATTCCAGATTTTTTCGAATCACTAAAACTATTTCGCCCTGACCTCGAGCGAACCGATGGCAACGTGAATCTGGTTGTTTTTTCGATGTACACCCAGAACGGAAATCCAAATCGAAATCTTGAAGCTGTCATCACAAAAACTTTCTGGCCAGATTGGCTAGCAGATCAAGAGAAGTTATATCCGAACAGTGCATTTGTACCGATTGAATTTGTGACTTTCACAAAGGGATATGACTCAAACTCTGCAGTTCTTTTCCCCGAAACAGTTGCGGTGCGAGAGGTTGATGATTACAAGTGGGGCGGAATCTTTTGCGATAGAGAAGCCGCTCGTTTTCGTTTAGTTGCAAAGGCGGCAAGTGAGGCAGTGCAATTGTCTACCCCTACCGCTGCCGAAGAGTTAATTAACAATCAGCTTTTGGCCCAAGAAACTTTTGCGCTTTGGGATTTGATTCACGATCGCACCCATTCAACTGGTGACCTACCGTTCGACCCATTCATGATTAAACAGCGATTACCTTACTGGTTGTATGGCTTGGAAGAATTGCGTTGCGACTTGAGTACTTTCCGCGAAACTTTCCAACTTGAAGAAAATGGTCAAAGGCTTGCACCATACATTCGATATGCAATTGTGTTTGATCGACTTTTTAGATTTCCAATCACTGGACCACGAACTAAAAATTACGATGGTCTTGGCGGTCAAATAATTTTCAGCCATTTGCTCCGGCATCAAGGTTTAACTTGGACCAACAATCGTCTAACGATGGATTGGCCACTTATTGATACGTTGATGGTAGACCTATGTAAACAAGTTGAGCAGCTTTATCGCGATGGAATCAACCGCTCAAAAGTTTCACAATGGCTGGCCACCTATGAATTCGTCTCAGATTTGGTAGAGCCGCACCCAGCCTCTACTTGGGCCAAAGGGCAGGAGCACTTGCCGCTCACAAGTGAGCCAAAAGAGTTAGTTGACCTGGTTTTGCCTGATGAATTCCCATTGAATGTCTTTTATGAGACTCTTAATCGAAAACTTAAAGATGTCTTGACTGAAACTCAGGGGATTACTGCCTAGGTGGCAGAATCCAACTATGGAGTCCATAGACCAAAAGATATTGACACTATTGGCACAAAATAGTGAGCAGTCGTTAGAAGATTTCTCCAACCAAATTGGCATACCTGCATCGACACTTCATCAGCGGATCAAAAAGCTTGAATCAAAGGGATTGATTTCGGGATATCAAGCGAAGCTCAATCTTCGAGCAACCGGATTGCGAACTACATCTTTTGTTTTTCTAACTCCGATAGACCCAGCAGCTCCAGATGATGTGCCAAATCAAATTGAAGGAATTGCCGAGATTGAAGGCTGTTGGTCGGTTGCAGGACCCCACAGCTATTTGATTAAAGTCAATGTGCCAGATCCAGAAGACCTTGAGTCACTGCTTGCACAAATCAGAGCGGCAGCAAATGTAAGAACTGAAACCACAGTGGTTCTTTCAACTGCGTTTG